>DASXEJ010000350.1 GCA_036490175.1 Pirellulales bacterium
TCGCCATCTTGAGGTGATTCGACACGAGCGGTCTCCGTCAACCTGGAACTGGTTGACGAACACCGCCGGCGAATTGCGCTCCACTCAATATGGCTGCTTTTCATTCCGCCCCATGAGGCGGCATTTGACCGCCCGCTGACACCTACCAGCGACCCACCGCTGCAAAAGCCTCCTTAAACAGGCCGGCGATGACCGCCGCGCCCTTCAAGCTCGGCTCGATGTCGTAGCACAGGTACTCCATTTCGTGGCCGCGAAATGCCCCGTGAATGTCCGCCAAGTGCCCGCCGACCGCTTGGACGTTCGCGGCGATGATATCATTGGCCTCGGCCAAGGCCTGTGTCAGTCGATCGAAGAGTGGCGTCTGTGGCTCATAGACGTTGCCAACGATAAAGAAGCTGTCTGGGTTGGCGGCACGGATCGTTTGCAGGAGCTGAAGATGTTACTGGGCAAAGCTGTTGAGCCCTTCTTCCAAGTACCTCTCCTGGTCGGCCAGAAGATTGTTGCCGCCAATGGTGAGCGTGATCAATTCGCCCTTGCCGGATGTTGGCACGTTCTGGATGCAGCTCATGTCCGCTGCTCGATCGTCCAGCCGCCAGTTGGGACCGAGCCAATCATGGAACTGGCTGACTGCGCCGCCGCCGGTCACGCCGGTGTAGCGGTCGATGCTCATGCTGTCGCCGAGGGCGAGGTAGGTGCGCTGATTTGGCATCAGAACTCGTCCAATAGCGTGCCGCTGATCGCGGTGATCACAGGTCCAAATCAGCCGCCGACGCTCGTGCGAGCATGCATGGTTGTCGCCTGCGAAGGCCTCTAGCCGCCGCGTTGATTTTCAAAGGCTCTTCAGCCAGGTAATCGCCCGCGGAATTCCGACGTCAATCATTGTTTGGAAATGACCGCCGCTGGGCACACGCACGAAGGTCACGTGCTTGTTGAACTTGCTTAATTGATCGACAAACCGCGCGGATTCCTGGATCGGAACGACGTTGTCATCCTCCGCATGTACCAGAAGCAATGGGCATTGCAACATTTGCAGCCGCGTTGACGGAGATTCCTCAATCACCATCGCTCGAAAATTCGGCAGCGACTCGCTGACCTGTTGGATCGCCGCATCGCCTAACGATTCTGCCAGAAATGTTCGCGGTGCAAAAGCGACGCACGCTTTGATATAGGGCTCCTGTTCGGCAACTAGCAGCGCAACTGAGCCAGCAGAACTGTGGCCAACTGCGTAGATCCGCTGCGGATCGATTTGAGGAACCTTCGCAAGTGCGAAGTCGATTGCCGCCATAGCGTCGCTAACCCCTGCGCCAGCGGCCGAAAAAATCTTGAAGGCGCGAATCGCCGCGGCGTTATCGTTGCGGTCCTCGATGCTGCCAGAAAGCTCGTACGCAACCACAGCAAATCCAGCGCGGGCGTAAGGCAAATGCTCAGGGCGATCACCTTCGCCCAGTTTGATGCCGTGAATACAAGCCGTGCCCGCCGGGGCTATCAGAATGCACCGAAGATGCTTTTCAGCGTCCGCACCCTTCGGAAGGTAGATCCAAACCGTCGTACGATCACCGTTGCGTGGCAAACTCACCTCGTGAAACATGACGCCGGGTTCAATTTCGTGGCCGGCGCCTAACTCAGGCATGGGCGCCGCGGCAACGCTCGGCCGTGGCTGGTCCCTGGAGCCGCAGCCGGCCAGCGAACCGCACAACAGTAATATGCCCAACGCCAGAATGGCGCGACGGCCGCTCGATAGCCACAGTAAAAGTCGCATAATCGACCGTCAGTCGCCAACTGTCAGCGTCTTCAAAAATGTGATCACGTCTTGCCGCTGGTCGGGAGCCAACTTGAAGAAGTATTTGGCTGATGATGTTGCTTCACCACCGTGGACCGCGATTGCATCTTCGATGGTCTTTGCGCGTCCATCATGCATGTAGGGCGCGCTTGCTTGGAGGCCCCAAAGGGGCGGAGTTCTCCATTCCATTGGCGTAGCCAATCCACCAGCTCGTGTCCTTTGGCCAAGTACCTCGGGCTGTTTGCCGACGACTGCGGGAGCTGATGGTTTTGGCGGCTGACTCAAAATGGAATACTGCCCACCATCAAGCAGATCGCGTCCAAGATTATGGAGCAACAAGTCGCTATAGATGCCTTCAACATTGCCCAAAGCCGGTCGATGACATGCTGCGCAGCCAATGGCTGCAAAGGCCTCTTTGCCTTTTTGAATCGCCAAGCCTTCTTCCGTGTCCTGGGGCACTCGCTCTATGGGACGTTTAAGACTGCTGACAAAGGCGGTTAGCGATTCGCATTCCACTTCATCAAGATCGAGACCTTTTACCTTCACAGTCGGCTGGGTTGGGTCTGCTGCCTGCGAGTGCCCGGGCACTTCCAATCCCAATTCCGCCGCGCATGCTTGGCGGACGAACTGCCGCAATGATTCCGTCTGGCCCTTCCAACCGAATCGGCCAATTCGCCCATTCGCCAAGCGGCTGACCCGCCCGCGAACTTCAGACGAAGTGTTGTCCTTGGCTGCGGCTTCAATGACAGACTCTGGAATATCGTCAATTAAACCGGCGCCAAACAAGGAGGTTGGATTGCGCCTTGTGATCCTCGCTCGCACTGAAATCCTCGAAAGTGGCCTCGGCAAGCTAACCTGCATAAGGAGTACGCGCCGTCGCATTTCCCATTCGGAGGGATCTTCGCCGCTTGTTGCGTTCTCCTCGCTTACTTTCAAGGCAAAATCTTCTCCGGCCGCAAGTAGTCGCCAACGGTCATAGTCGGGTCGTGTACCAAACAAATGCAGCAGTCCACTTTCCTTCGACCTCATCAGGATCTCGACATTTTTGTTGGCTGCGCCACCGCCACCCGCCCCGCCAAGATTGTGGCAAGCAATGCAGGAGGTGTCGTTGTAAAGGGGGCCAAGGCCGTCTCCGTCATGGCTCCGGCCGTCTCCGGGCCTCCATTCGTGCAAAAACAGCTCTCGCCCAGCTGCTGTGTCGGCGGCGGCGGTCGCCGATGCCTTAAGGCAGCCCAGACCGATGAGGCCAAGTAAAAGCGTTCGAGTAGTGTGCGCCACGAAAGCACGGGATTGACTCGTCATTCCTGCACCCTCCTTCCTGGCATTGATGGACCGAAGCAGCCACCCAAGCGGACCGCGCCCGGACATTAGTTGATTCTACAGCTGGTCGAACGCCAGCGTAACTAATTCGCCTGCGGGCGTTCGTGCGATGCCAATGTGCCGCAGACGACGCCGAACGAACGGTGGATGGCAAGCATTGGGAAATGGGCGCAATGTGAGAGCTGGGCCGGCGTTTTCGGCCGTGCAGAAAACTCTGCAAAGCCGAAGACGCCGGAAGCACGGTAAACGCAGCATCCACCTGGATCCGTTCCGGGATAGGCCAGCTTTTGCCGTATGCCGCGTCCCGCCAACTTGCCGAAACCGTCGGCATCTTGGCGCTGGCGCGGGCGTTCACCGCCCTCCGACCAGCCAGCCGATCAGGATTGCGCTGGAGACGCCTTCGACTGACCAATGAATCGTGCCCACAACTCGTCATTCAGTTTGGTGCGCTGGGCTGCCGGAAGGCTGAAATAATCAAGTGCGCCGCGAGGCAAGGCCATCATCCGACCGCCAATCAGTCGCCGAACGACAATTGTGTCAGCCTCGATTGCGGTTAGCTGAAACTCGACGTTGTCATTCCCTTCCGGATCGGGACAGTTCCACTGAAACGTGTCGCCTACTTTGAGCATCGAAATCTGCTATGCCTTATTCCTTGGAGATCTCAAGCTTAAGAATCGCGTTGCCACGATAATGAATGCGGACGTGCACTCCTGCGCGGATGGGACCACCGTGCGACCTGGTGTTTCTGAAGGCCGACGTCATGTTGAAGTCGGAATAGTGAAAAGGCACGCCATGCACCGTGAAGCTTTCCTCGGCGTGGCCTTCCTCTGGCATGGGCACGAAGTTCTCGACCGGACCTTCCACGACGGCGGCGGTGCCATTTTCAAGCGCCCAGCGGCCGGCGATCCATTCCGGAAAAGTTCCCAGGAACACGAGCACCGTCCAGAACAAGCCGAACCCGGCCATGAATCGCGGCACCAATCGATTCCGCCATGATGTGGCATGCCGATGGTAGAAGCTTAAAGCGATACCGAGTGCGCAGAAAGCCAAGCCAAGAGCCGGAAAGTACCAGCGATACGGTTCGTGCATGATGTCGAAAACGGTTACCAAAACTTCCACCACGGTTTTTGTGGCTGCGAATACGGTCGTATCGGCACCCGAAAGACAGATAGCGGTGAAGGCTCAGCAGGCCAGACTGCTTTGACCGACGGTAGAGCTACGCGGCAAGGATCGGGACAAAGATCGCTGATCAGCTCGAATTGGTCGTCGCGGTAGAACTCGACCACGATCACTGGGATCGGATAATTGCCGCCGGTCAGGATCTTCTTGACGGTGGCGACATAGTAGCCACCATCATCGATGCATCCGGACACGTCTTCGGACTCGGTGCGCGGCACGTAGCCGATCTTGTGTCCGTCCGTCAAAGTGACAGCTACGGCGCATTCATCTTTTGGATTATCGGGTTCGGGGCAGAGCCTGACACGATCACCAACACTGAGGCATTGGGCGATGATCGAATGGCGGCCTTCAAAATGGACGCCTGCCACCATGAAATCGAAGTCGTCCACTGGCGAGCGGCGTAGATGTTCCTCAAGTTCTCGGCGGCGTTGTTCGTCTTTAGCAGCCTTCTCGGCAGCCTTGTGTTTGACTTCGACACTTTTTCTGGCGGCTTTGGCTGTTCGGCGCGCTTCGGGCGGCAGCACCTTCTCGATTGCCTCCAGCAGCTCTCGTTGCTCATCGCGTGAAATGTGGCCATCGGCAATGATCCTGGACAGAGTTTCTGTCAGGAAGGCGATGCCGGGTAGGTCAGCATGCCGGTTCTGGCGCAGCCAAGCCGCAAGCTCGAGCACCTCATCCTTCGACAACTTTCCGTCGGCCGTGATTCCCTGGCAGAGCGAAAACAGCTCGGCCCCAAGGCCATCTTGGAGCTGTGCCTTGGTGAGCGAGACGCGTGGGTTGGTTTGGCGTGCATCGCCCATAATTCGGCCCACGCCTGAAGGATGACGGGGTTGTCGCTTTTCCGGCGACCTTGTCGGGACGCTTTGAAAGTATCCGATGGGCAGCCGAAATCAACTTTTTGATTGGCGGTTAAAGGGGACGCGCCGATGGATCGCCAATTCCTGCGTGGACACCTACCGTAGACGCGGCGCCGCTTTGCGCAGAGCCCAACCTCAACCGCCGTGCCGATGGCCCATATCAAATGCACCATTTGGCCGTCAGCCGGGCAGCGCGATGAGGCACCATTTGGCGGTCAATGGATACGCGTCTTGGGCAGCATCATCTGCCGGCTGCTGGACCGAGCCACCATTTGGTGCTCAACGGCGAGCAAGCCCTGCAAGAGTTTAGGCTCGGCGAGCATTCGGTCAGGACTCCGCAAGTGCCGCGCGTCACCGTGGTTCGCCTTGATCTGGCAGGCTAAATATTTAGGATCGCTGCTCCACCCGGGACAAGTACGTGGGTTACGATGGGGGCAGACTCTCGCAGCTTCGCGTGCAGCTATGGCAGAGGACGCTTCTGTCAGGCCGACACGCGGCTCGACTTCAAGTGATTTACTTCGGAGGTCTTCGCGATGAGAACGCCCAGCGCTTTTCCAATCTTGGTCTTCGTCGTAATTCTTGGCGTCGGCCTAGGAATAGCATACGCCCTCTATGGCCCTTCGGATCACGTGGAAAGCAGGTGGATTGCTGCCTGCACTGTAGTGATTGCCGTGGTAGTTTCTTCCGCAATTCGGATTGCAAATCAGTGGGAAAAGGCAGTGATCTTGCGGCTTGGCCATTTCCGCTCGCTGGAAGGCCCAGGGCTGTTCTTCATTATTCCAATAATCGACACCGTCCCCTACTGGATTGACACCCGCGTGCTCACGGCTTCGTTCAAGGCAGAAAAGACCCTGACAAAAGATACGGTGCCGGTGGACGTGGACGCCGTGCTCTTTTGGAAGGTCGTGGACCCCAAGAAGGCGGCCCTGGACGTTGCCGACTATCAGAGCGCCATCAGTTGGGCTTCTCAAACGGCTCTGCGTGACGTAATCGGCAAGACCATGCTTTCGGACATGCTGGAGGGCCGAGAGAAGATCAGCAGCGAGTTGCAGAAGATCATTGATGAGCGCACCGAGCCGTGGGGAATCAACGTGATTTCGGTGGAGGTCAAGGATGTGCTGATTCCTCCGGCATTGGAGGACGCGATGTCGATGCAAGCCCAAGCCGAAAGGGAACGTCAGGCCCGGGTGATCCTGGGAGATTCAGAGCGGCAGGTCGCCGAGAAGTTTGGAGAAGCGGCCAAGACCTACGCCAACAATCCTACCGCACTTCATTTGCGAGCGATGAACATGCTTTATGAGGGTCTGAAACAGAACGCCACCATCGTCATTGTGCCCAGTACCGCTGTTGAAACCATGCAACTCGGCAGCGTTGCCGGACTCACATCGCTGACGATGGGGCTGGGCCAAGAGCATGCAAGGAAACAGCAGGAAGGTGAGCGTAGCGACCGGTAGTGACTTCAACGACCGATTGCGACTTGACCGGCGATTTCGGCGGTGCAGAAGAGTCTGCAAGGCCGAACACGCCGGAAGTGCCCGGACCAGGGCTTGAGACACGCTTTCGCCGCATGCCGCGCCCCCGCCATCTGCCGAAACCCTCAGCACTTGGCGTTTGCGCGGATTTCGGTACTATGCCCGCACTAGATGGCCACGTATTCGTAAACCTGCACGAACCTGTTACCACTAGCTGGGACCATCCGGATGATCCGCATCCTCAGCGTTCTGTCTGTCCTAGCGATCAGCTTCTCGTCCTGCTTTGCCTTCGAGCTGGGCGAAACCATCCTCGTCACAGGCAAAGGGGAATTAAAGGTCGATGGCCATGCAACGGGCCGTGTCTATGCCGGGATGGCCCTAAAGATTGCCGCCATCAAGGGCGATGAAGTCTGGCTGAACAACGGCGGTGTTGGCGGCTGGTTCCCGACCAAATCCATCGTGACGGCCGAAAAGGGCTTTGCCTATTGTCTCGAAGATGATCGACAAAAGCCCTCGAAGAGTGTTGTGGTATTCGGCACGGGCGACGCTTTGGATGCAAATCAAGCACTACGATGAGGCAATTGCTGATCTCGACTCGGCCGTGGCCATCAATCCAAATGACCCGGCGCACTATGGGAACCGGGCAATCGCCTGGTTCTGGAAGGGCAAGTATGACCAAGCCATCGCCGACTGCGACGAGATGCTCCGACTCGACCCCAAGGCAGTCGGCGCCTTGAACGTGCGTGCCAGGGCCTACATGGCAAAGGGCGATCACGCAGGCGCATTAATCGATCTGACCGAAGCGGTGCGGCTGCAACCGAAAGATTCGACGGCATACCTCAATCGTGCCGGAGTGCTTAGCGCTCTTGGCAAACACGCTGAGGCAATCACGGATCTCGATCAGGCGATTCAACTAAATCCAAGACTTCCCATGGCCTTCAACAACCGCGCGATGGAATTTATCTACAGCCGGCAGCTTGATCGCGCGCTGGTTGACGCCAATGAAGCTATTCGACTTGATCCTAAGGACCCACACTTCTACCAGACACGCGGCCACGTCCACTACGGCAAAAAGGAATACCGCGAAGCACTTGCTGACTACAAGGAGGCTGTGCAGCGAGACGAGCATTTTGCGGACGGCTATCGCAGCCTAGCATGGGCCTTGGCGACGTGCAGCGATCCAGCAGTTCGCAATGGCAAGCTGGCCGTGCAATACGGCAAGGTCGCGTGCGCACTCGTTGACAGCAATGAGCCGTGGGCGGTCGATGCCCTTGCAGCAGCTTTTGCTGAAGCCGGTGATTTCAATGCAGCCATAGCGCAAGAAGAAAAGGCGTTGACACTGGCTGGCGACAACATTGGATTTCACCATCGCCTTGCGCTCTATAAAGAGCACACGCCATTTCGCGACTGAGCCTCTAGCAGATGGCCGTGACCTACTAGCCCTTAGCCGGATTCTCAATTACCGGTAATTGACAACACAAGGACCTTTGCCGCTAGCGCACTGTTATCTCTTAGTCAATCGGTCCGGCCTTCGGCGTCCTGGCATACCTGCCGGCGCCGAGGGCCGGATTTTTATTGCGCCACCCCAAGCCGACGAAGTGCATTCGCTGCGGTCTGTCGCACTCATCGTTGTCGATAGCAGCACCTGCCTATTCGAAACGCGGGCGGTGCAGCGTGCACGCCCCGTGAGCGCGCAGCAGCCCATTTGGCGAGTCCCGGCCGCTTCCAAGGCCCAGAGCCCCGCCTGGATCTCAAGCGCGTTACAGGGCCAGCCAGGAGGTAGGAAAAATAATGAAAAAGCCCACGCCGACAAAACATCAGATCATGGCGCACCCACAAAGATAAAGCCCGGCCTCGAATTCATTCCGGTATCGCATAACGCCGCTCGTCATGGCTGGATGGCGCTCCCTTTCCGGCCAACCACGCTTCGTCGCGTAACGACTTACGAGCACCCGACAACTTTTTTCTCTCGCGCTAACTGCGATTGCTGCCTGAAGATGCACATGCAATGCGCGTGCCCTTTGCACACCGTTTTTATTGACATCATATCTGATATATGTACAATTATCACTTATTACACACACGACGTTACAACTACTAACATGTGCGTCACATTGTCTTAGTGGAGGTCATTCTGATGGAAGAGAAACGCGCGGCCACCGGACGGCTGCTAAGCGCCCGCGAAATAGCCGAGCTATTGAGCGTCTGTGCTCACACAATCAGGCGCTGGGTGAAGGCCGGCAGGTTTCCCACGCCGCTCAAGCTTGGTCGTACGGTTCGGTGGTCGGAAGCTGCCGTTCAAGAGTGGATCGCCCATCAAGTGATTTAAGTGCCTCATACCGAGGCATGCTGACAATTCATTTATGGTTCCTTTTTCAATTTGGAGACTTATATGTCTGAAGAGCTTCCGACTTGCGAGCCTTGCGGGCCTGGCGACAACTGCATCTCTCGGATTACTGGTGAAGAAATTGCGCGCTTTCGGTTTATCGGCAAGTTGTTGTGGGGCGACAAAGCCGACGATATTGCGGCTGTACTGGTCAACTGGGCTGAAGGGGTCCGTGCGCAGACCGCATTACTTGAAGAGGTGCTGAGTGGCAGCGCAGTACCGCTCGAGTTTAAGAGCGACGGACGCCGATTCCGCGCTGCAAGCACCGAATCTGCATTTGGTCACGAGCACGCTAACTTGTATCAAAGCTGCCTTGCGGAAAATGCGAGGCAACACGACGAAAGCCGTGCCGGCTGACGGCCTAATCATGTAGACGAATCGCCATGAGGCGTGGTGACTGCTCATCTGTGGTCGTCGGCTCAGTATGGAGCCTTCAGGACGGCTAGTCGGCCCAAGGGGCGTGCGCAAAAACGCCACTGCGTGCTTTGGTGAGTCCGATATCAAAGGACCTGAAACAAATGTGTGCCGCTGCGCGTTGCAGTGACTGCCAGCGAGCGGTAGTGTGCGCGCAAAGATAACTGTTGTTTGGGAGTAGAAGTATGAATGGAAAACCGGAAAGAGCGGTCTGCTGACCGTCATGGATGTGGCCGAGCGGATCAAGGTGTCAGCCAACGCGATTCGCCGCTGGAGTGAGGCTGGGCGCTTCCCCAGCCCGGTCAAGCTTGGTCGAGCCGTCCGTTGGTCAGAGGCAGCGGTGGACAAGTGGATCGCCCAACAGGGCACAAATGCGTAGTCATGCCGGCACGTGTTGGCATTAAGTTCCTTTTTCTTCGAGAGGTAGAGATGAGTTCAATGAACCTGATTGAAAGTGATTGTGGAGCTGAAGAAGCAGTCATGTCGCCGCTTTCGGACGCCCAAAAAGCGAGGCTGCAATTTGCCACTGCCGTCGGCTGGCGCGACACAGACGATGAACATGCCGCCGACGCGGTAATCGCATGGGCGGAACGCGTTGCTGTGCAAGCTATCGAGCTTTTTGCAATTATTGATGGCGATGCACTCCCGGTCGGAGTGTGCGACTGCTGCAACGGCATTGTGTGTGAACCCGTTGAAGACGAGCTAGGCGAGGAAGGTGCAGACGAGTACCAGAATGAACTCGAGGCGCTTATCAACGAGCCTACAGTAGACGCGGCCGATGTCGAGTAAAGGTGTGCGCGTGTGAGGTATTAGCATGTATCGGCTGCATGCCGATCAGCTTTTTAAACGGAGAACAAATATGAGAAACGTCCAAAAGGGCGACGACACGTATAAAGGACCGAGCTTTGAGTTGGAGGATTATGAAGTCGCTTACTTGAAGCATCGGATGCAAGAACACTGGCATGATGGCCAGCCGTCCAAAGAGGATATTGAGCGCTTTATTGAGTGGGCTGAGCGCGTTCGTGCTGAAGCGACCTTGTTATGGAATTTGGTGTCCGGGGAAATGATCCCAACTGGCCGAGGGGCCAGCGGCGAGGGAGTCAACGTGACGTGGGCTGATCGCTGCGACCAAACTGATGCGAAAAGCTGGAGCTGGGATTACTACGCCCAAGGAGAGGAACAGGGCGAAATGGAACTTCTGAGTGCATAGCCTTGCGTTGCCGAGTTGGCCAGGGCGAAAGGAATTCGCCAGGGCCAAAGTCGGCAAAGCCTCGACAAGCCTGTAAAACCACCCAAGATCCAACGTCTTTCCGCCGCATGACAAATCGCCACTTATCTATCGCAGCTCCAAACCCTTCAACCCCTGACCGTCAGCCTTCTTTTCGCCACGTCGCCCAAGTCAATCCCAACGGCTCCCTTTCGATCAGCCGCATCTGCGAAGATCTCCAGCCCAGCGACGATGACGAGCCACTTTTGGCCTGCACGCCTAAGAAACTGCCTCAGTGCGACCTGAGCAAGCTCCAGAGCACCAGAAGCGCCGATCTGAAGCTGATCGATTTTGTCCAGGCCCACGCTCGCGGTCTGGTTCATTACAGCGCTGGCGTCGACCGTGTGAAGCTGGTTGCCCAAATCGTTCGAGCATTTCCTGGGATCAAATTGGCGGTTGCTGTCCTTCGTGACCGCGAAACCAAGACAGTTGCTGCCAAGCTGGCTGACTTTGGCATCGATGCATCGTGGGTCACGAATAAATCGTGCCCAGAGCAGGTCAAGCCGGTCGTGGTGTCGACGTATTACGGCCTAGCGCACGATGAGATCGAGGCTGAGCAGCTGGACCTGGTTATTGCCTGGGATGCTGTTGAATCGCTGGGTTCGAGGCCTGAGTTGGCTCTGGCAGCGATTGAAAATGTCCGGTTGCTGGGCTTTGTTCCTCATGGAAAATCGCTCGCGCCGTACGACGAGCAGCGTCTGGATCGCTGGTACGGCAAATCCAGGCTGGAAATTCCCAAACACGGGTATTCGAACCGGAAAGTCCTCGTTGGCCGGCTGGCGATTAAACAAGGCCCTGATCTGGCTGGCGCTGGGAACGTTTTCGAGGCTAAGCAGCAGGGCATCTGGAACAACAAGTCCCGCAACGCGATTATCGCGCGTTTGGCGCGCTCGCTTGAGCAGGAAGGCCTGAAGGCCCTTGGCTTCAGCGAACGCGTCAGGCGCGCGCCAGGGCGCTCAAACGGGGCCAGAACGGGCATCCTGGTCGAGAACGTTGAACACGCGCTGAAAATCGCCAGGAAATTACCTGGTTGGGGCATTATTTCAGGCGATCAGCTCGATCTAACGGCGTTTACTGCCGCTGACCGCGAGTTGTTGGTTCGTCCACGCTGGCCCCGGTCGACCAGGAAGATAATCGTCACGCTCGCTGGTCTGAAAAGCGCTGATTTGAGCAGCATCGATGTTCTGATCAGAGCTGACGGCGGCGTTGGTATCCCTGCTGATCTGCCCAGCAAGCTAATTACCGGTAATTCAACTTCCCGGCCGCTGACCCTCGTTGATTGCGCCGACAAAACGCATCCTTTGCTTAGGAAGAACTCGCGCTCGCGGCTCAAAGCTTATGAAGCCCAGAATTGGCCCTGC
>DASXEJ010000351.1 GCA_036490175.1 Pirellulales bacterium
TCCCAGAAGCCGATCAGTCGCACGTCAGGATCGATAATCCCCTCCGGAGCATTGCGAGCCACAAGATCAGCAGTGAAGCTCCACCGCACGTGTTGCACGTTGCCGTCCGGTCCCAGAATGCGCCGATTCGACGCGACCTGCTCGATTGTCGCCCGCCCAAGCCCAAGGTGGGTGACGGTTCGCGGCGTCTTGATGGCGGCGCGAACTGCGGCTGCGGTAGCATCAATGGTTTGCTGTGCAAATTCGACGTTGAACATCCGACCGCTCAAGCCGGCTGCGGCGAGCAATTCTTCGGCCAGAAAATCACAACCGGGTGCGTCGTGCTGATGGACCGCGTGAATTGCCACACGATGCACGGTGGTACCGGCGGCATCAGCCAGTGCCTGCCGCCAGGCTTGATGCCCCGCATTGCCGATTCCCACCCAATCGACAGCACACAATACGATTGGTTGTTCGCCCGCCAATAACACGATCCCGCGCGCCGACAGCGGGTCGTCAACTTTTGCGACGGGCGGCACCGCCCCATCACACAGCGGGCTGCCAAGCGGAGGAGTGGCATCCACGCGAAACGTGGCGATTTTCAACGGCGCGACTGGATCAGCCGCTGCGGCGGGCATCGCTAGAGCCAAAACCCAGATCACGGGCATCGCCGCCAATTCGATGAACATTCGGCACATGAGCAATCGCCCTCCCGGCTGTCTTTGCACCTTTACTCGTTACCTTTGGGCAACAATTCAATCTGCTGGCCGCGAGCGACCACTTCGGAGTATGCACCTGTTGCCGCCATTTGCAATCCCGGCACGGGACCTCTAGGTTTCGGCCTTAAGCGGGTTCTGAAAATGCTTGCGAGCAAGGGAACTTCAAAGCGCAATCGCCCTGCGGATAAAATTTAGGTTTTTCCGCAATCGCGGTCAGGTCTCGCCAAGCTCCGCCGCCGCACGATTCACGGGGCCGCAAACGCCGTTACAATCTAGACGGCCTCCTTCGGCCCTGACGCTCTAATCACCAACTTTCGCGCAACGACGAAGCCCAACACACATGTCCGGCGTAACAACGGCATTGGACTTTCTCGATCGGCCGGTACCGGCAGTTGCCGCGGTGTGCGCCATCTTTGGGGACGAACCGTTTCTCAAGCAAGAGTCGCTCGATCATTTACGTACCGCCGTGCTGGGGGACCAAGATGGCGAATTCTCGCTGTCCGAGTTCCGCGGTGATGAAGCCAGCGTGCATGAAGTGTTCGACTGCCTGTCGACGGTCGCACTGTTCGGTACGGGCCGGCGGCTCGTCATTCTGCGCGATGCCGATGATTTTGTCTCACGGCATCGACAAACACTGGAAGCCTATGTCGCCAAGCCAAAGTCCAGCGGTGTTCTTGTACTGGAGGTAGCGGGCTGGCCATCGAACACGAAGCTGGCCAAAGCCGTGGCGGCCGAGGGTCTGTCGATCGAATGCAAGACACCCAGCACGCCTGCGATTGCGAAATGGCTGATCGCACGAGCGTTGAAAATACATCGCGCCCGGCTCGATCGTCAGGCGGCCGAGTTGCTTCTCGATACCTTGGAGCCGGATTTGGGTCTGTTGGACCAGGAATTGGCCAAACTGGCGTTGTCGGCTGGTGTCGACGGCACGATCGACGCCAAGCTGGTCCGTGAACTCGTCGGCGGCTGGCGCACTAAAACCACTTGGGACATGCTCGACCTGGCCGCCTCAGGGCATGCGGCCGAGGCCATTCTGCAACTTGAGCGACTGTTGTCGGCCGGCGAGAATCCGGTTGGCATCTTGGCACAGATCGGCTCGACGCTGCGTCGCTTTGCGGCTGCCGCACGCCTGGTCGACCAGGCAGAGCGGACCGGCCGGCGCGTCAACCTCAAGCACGCGCTCGAGGCAGCCGGATTCAAAACGTTCGTGCTGGGGAAGGCCGAGAACCAATTGCGACAACTCGGCCGACAACGAAGTGCCAATCTTTACCGCTGGGTCCTGGAAGCCGATTTGGCATTGAAGGGCTCTAGTTCGGCGCCCGCGCGGGCGCGTATCGCGCTCGAACGGCTGATTGCGCGGTTATCGACGGCGGCCACGCCGGCCTAAAGCGTCTGCCGGAAGACTCGCTGCCCACTGGACGAGCGATAGCACCGACTGCTGGTTTTTGGCAATGCCGGCGCGTCCCGACTTACCCCGTTTAACAGGCAGCTGTCCGTTCCGTCGCGCGTTCGCGAGCATTTTCAGCGACGCCTTGCGGACAAATCAGCTTTGGCTTATCCTCCCGCCGCCTTTCTTGGAAGTCTTCCGCCGCTCGACATCACGCAGACCGGACACGTCTGCCAACGGCAGAGGCATGTCGCAATTGAGTTTTGCATTCCTTATGGCTGGCGCAAGGTTCCGAACGTCCATGCCCGAATCCGTTGCAACTCGCCCTGCCCATCGCAGACTTGCCGCGTGGCTGCTGGTTTGCGCGATGGCTCTTGCCTGCTTGGGCTGCACGGCCGCTGCCCCGCCGCCGCCGATGATTACCAAGACGTCGCCTCGCCCAGCCCTACTCGGCATGGGTTGGTTTAACCCGAATCCGATGCCGGATGACCGCGTGGCACCGGAAATAAACGACCCGCGAGCTGGCAGCATGTTGGCTCAGCAGGCGGGTGCCCCCGGGACGACCGCCATCGAACCGCGCGCTCTCAACGACGTGATGGTACAACTTCATTCGATCGGTACTGTTGATCCGGGCGTGCAGGCCCGTCTGATCGACGACATGCAAAAGACCGATCCCTCGTTGTGGCCGCATCTGATGCAGACGTATCGCTCGTCGTTGGCCTACCAGGGTCGCGGGCCGGCATCTCTCCAGCAGCCCGGCGCGGCCGCAAGTGTCGGCACAATGCCAGGTACACTACCGCCAGAGGTGAGAGATGGGCGTGCCGTTTCGGTCGCGTCCAGCATGCAAGCGGCGCCACTAACGCCGCAGCAATCACCCTGGAGCGCGCTTGCGTTGCCGGCTGCTGCCAGCGCAGGTCAGGTCGCTTTAAAAGAGGCTGCTCCCCAACAAGTAACAAGTCCGTCTGCTGCCCCCCCCGCGCCGGCAACGGCCATTGCTACTGCTGCTGATCCATCGAAACCAGCTTCACCACCGCAGACCCCTCAGCCCGCGGCCAGCCTCGCTGAGCCACCGCAATTGGTTGTGGCGGCCGCGACGCCGATCCCTCCCCCCAGCACTGCACAAAGCGCAGCGGCCACCAAACCGGACGAAAAAAGCAGCCCGGCCGTCCAGCCAGTGGTGTATACGGCTGCCACGGACCCAACGACTTCGGCGGCACTTACAGCTGCCATTGCCGCGCTGGAGCAGCAGGCGCAGACCCCCACGAAGGACGCCACCGACGTCTCGCGGCAAGCCAGCCTGAGGATGTTGTACCTTGCGGCCGGTCGCCGTGACGACGCCCTCAAACCTATCGCAGGCGCGAGTCCTGCCGAACAAGAGTACTGGAGCAAGCAGTTGGCAGGCATGGCCACGCTGCTCGACGTGCAAACCACGCCCGATGCCAGCCAGCGAGTCGCCGCTGCCCATCAACGCTTGACCGAGACGGCCAATCGCATTGGGCAATTGAGCCCACTCGTGGTCAAGAACATTGCATTCTGCACGGACGTTGCCAGCTATGGCGTAGTCACCAAATTCGCCGAAAAAGAGTTCGCGCCCGGCCAGCCCGTGCTGTTGTACGCCGAGGTCGAAAACTTCAAGAGCGACGAGTCGCCCAAGGGCTTCCACACGGCGCTTAAGAGCAGTTACCAGGTACTCGACAAGCAAGGTGCCAAAATGGCAAGCGTCGACCCGCAAACAATGGAAGAGTATTGTCAGAATCCGCGGCGCGACTACTTTGTGCGCTATCGCCTGAATCTACCCAAGCCGCTTCCCGACGGCGCCTACACGTTGCAATTGACGATCGAAGACACATTGGGCCAGAAGACCGGCAAGGCTTCGCTCGACTTCACTGTCAAAGAAAAGAAATAACGCGGGGCACCTCGGCACGATACCGGCAAATGCTCACTGCAGTGCCGGCAGACGGTATTTCTCAACGTTTTTCTTGAACGCGTCGGACCAATTTGCGATCAACCGATGGTGATTTCGCTATTGGGCAGCTAGAACGGTCCCATGGCTGCATACGATGTGATCGTTTTCGGGACCGGTGGAATCGGCAGCGCCGCGCTATCGTCTCTCGCCCGACGTGGCGTCCGAGTGCTGGGGCTCGATCAGTTCCCGCCGGCGCACGATCGTGGCAGCTCGCACGGCCGGACGCGATTGATCCGCCAGGCCTACTTTGAACATCCCGACTATGTGCCCTTGGTGCTGCGCGCCTACACGCTGTGGACTGATCTGAGCGCGCGCCGCGGCAGGTCCTTGTTTCGCGAGACGGGGCTGCTGCAAGTTGGCAGGGCCGATGGAACGGTCCTGCCGGGCGTGATGGCGAGCGCCGCGCGCCACAGGCTCGACGTCGAACGGCTAGACGGAACAGAGATCGAACGTCGCTGGCCCGGTTACGCGGTGCCAGCGCCTCTCGCCGGAGTCTACGAACCGCGGGCGGGCATTTTACAGGTCGAGCAATGTGTCCAAGCCCATCTCGATGACGCCCGTGAAGCCGGCGCCACATTGTCGACTGATGAAGCGGTAATTGATTTTCGTACGGGTACGGATGGAATTACAGTTGAAACGGTGCGCAGTCGCTACACCGCAAACCGACTCGTGATCACGGCTGGCCCCTGGGGGAGCCGCTGGTTGACCGAGCTTGGCGTGCCGCTGGTCGTGCGACGCAAGCCACTGTTCTGGTTCGCCACCGCGTCCCCGGTTTATCGAGCGTCGAACGGTTGCCCGGCATTCTTGTACGAGACGCCGAGGGGCGTTTTTTATGGCTTCCCAGAAGTTGAGCCTGGCGAGATTAAAGTTGCCGAACACTCGGGCGGGCAAATCGTCGACGACCCGGCGACAATCGACCGAGAACTCGACCGCAATGACCAGGCGCGGGTGGAACAGTTCATCAATGAGTTCCTGCCGCAAGTTTCCCCTCGCCTCGTCGCGCACACCGTGTGCATGTATACAATGAGTCCGGACGAGCATTTCATAGTCGACCGGCTACCGAGCGACGAGCGCATTTCTTTCGCCGCCGGACTTTCAGGGCACGGGTTTAAATTTGCGCCCGTGTTGGGCGAGGCCCTGGCCGATCTGGCGCTCGACGGCCGCAGTTCCTTGCCGATCGACTTTCTCGCCTGCAACCGTGCAGCGTTGCAAACCCCTAAGTAGTCAACGGCTTTGCGATCTGCCCCTACGCGAAGAAGTGGTGACATCCTTCACCACCGACTTTGTCTCGCGGGCGACCTCTTGTGGCGGGCAGCGCCGAGCCAAGTTATCCTGCTTGGTGTATTCGCGCCGGTTACCATTGCCCTGAGCGCACTGGTGTTGAGTTGCGCTTCGTCAGTGTAAGCCTGCTGTTCGCGGCCCGCGGTGAGTCAACTACACCGCCCGGCGGGCGCGAGCT
The DNA here is from genome assembly GCA_036490175.1 of Pirellulales bacterium. Lineage (NCBI taxonomy): Bacteria > Pseudomonadati > Planctomycetota > Planctomycetia > Pirellulales > Pirellulales bacterium. The sequence goes on from DASXEJ010000351.1 coordinate 5,511, forward strand.
ATACCGGAGCGACTGAAGGAGTCGAATCGCAGATGACCGCATTCAGAAACTTAATCGCCGTCATTTTATTGGCCGACGCAGGGTTATCGGCGCAGGCCGACGATCGGCTGAGCGTGTTATTCCTCGGCGATCAGGGACATCATCGGCCCGCCGTGATTCACGCGGCGGTGGCTGCGGAGTTCGCAAAAGATGGTATCGACCTTTCCTACACCGCAAACGTCGCCGAACTGACCGCCGACCGGCTGAGCCGCTTTGATTGCCTGCTTATTTATCGCGACAGTGGCGACCTGCCTCCAGAAGCCGAAGCCGCGCTATTGGCCTACATCGATCGTGGCAATGGTTTGGTCGCCGTCCATTGTGCCTCGCACTGCTTTCGGAACAGCACAAAATATACGGCGCTCGTCGGCGGGCGATTTGATCATCACGAAACAGGTGAGTTCCGCGCCAAGATCATCGACGCTCAACATCCGGCCCTGCGCGGTGTCACGAGCTTTGAAAGCTGGGACGAAACGTACGTCCATAACGAACTGTCGAACGATCGCCAGGTGCTGATGGTGCGCGAGCATCTGAACGGTTACGAGCCCTACACCTGGGTTCGCCAACAGGGCAAAGGACGCGTTTACTATTCCGCCCTGGGACACGACGAACGCACGTGGCGCGTCCCCGAGTACCGCCGACAACTGGTGGCCGCGATACGCTGGGCAGCCGGCCGAGTAAAGGACGACGTGCCGGCTACGGAATACATCGACGCCGGCGAGGGATTACCAAACTACGTCTCGGGCGAGAAATGGGGCACCGAAGGGGACCGCCTCAAGCGCATGCCCAAACCACTTTCGCCGGCCGACTCGCAACGGCACGTGCATCTGCCCGAAGGTTTTCGCATCGAGCTGTTCGCGGCGGAGCCCGATATCGTTAAGCCGATTGCTATGTCTTTCGACGAACGCGGCCGGCTGTGGGTGGCCGAGAGTGTCGACTATCCGAACACACTGCGCGACGATCCTCAGCAAAACGGCGATGATCGCATCAAAATCTGCGAAGATTCCGACGGCGATGGCCGAGCCGATCGGTTCACGGTATTCGCCGATCGATTGAACCTGCCCACGAGCGTCCTTCCCGTGCGCGGCGGAGCTATCGTCGCTGTCGCGCCGCACCTGTTATATCTGGAAGATACCGACGGCGACCTGCGTGCCGACAAACGCACGGTTCTATTTACCGGCTTCGGCCGACGCGATACGCATGCGGTGACTTCGAATCTGCATTACGGCCTCGACAATTGGGTTTACGCCGCCGTGGGCTACAGTGGCGGTGCGGTGCGTGTGCATGACGTCGAACACAATTTCAAGCAGGGCGTATACCGGTTTCGGCCAGATGGCAGTGATTTCGAAGTTTTAACGTCGACGAGCAACAACACCTGGGGTTTGGGCCTCTCGGCGGCGGGAGATATCTTCGCCTCGACGGCCAACAACGAGCACAGCATTTTCCTGGCCATACCCAACCGGTACTTCGAGAGCGTCCGCGGCTGGCATGGCGCCGGCAGCAGAACGATTGAGGATCACAAGCACTATCACCCCATCGCCGAAGATGTGCGACAGATGGATTGGCACGGTGCCTTCACGGCCGCCTCGGGACACGAGCTGTATACGGCGCGGACTTTTCCTCCTGAATATTGGAACCGCGCCGCGTTGGTGTGCGAGCCGACCGGTCACCTGGTGCATCTTGACTGGCTTGTTCCCCAGGGAAGCAGCTTTGTCGCCCACGACGGCTACAACTTACTGGCCAGTACCGATCCCTGGTCGGCCCCCATTGCTGCGCAAGTCGGGCCCGACGGGGCCGTGTGGGTGCTTGATTGGTACAACTACGTCGTGCAACACAATCCGACGCCGCACGGGTTTCAGACGGGGCCGGGCAACGCCTACGAGACGACGCTCCGCGACAAGGCGCACGGTCGCGTCTATCGAGTCGTGTACGGTCAGAACGCCGGCGCGCCCGCGCCGCACCTGGATCGCGACAAATCCGCTGCGCTGCTTGCCGGCCTTTCGCACGAAAACCTTTTCTGGCGTTTGCAGGCGCAGCGTCTGCTCGTCGAACGAGGTTCGGGCGACGTAGCAACTGAGCTCGTGCAACTCGCCACACGAGACGGCAACTCCGACGCAGCGCTGCATGCCGTCGCCACGCTGGCCGGCCTGTGCCGTGGCGAGAATGCGGCGACTACATCCGTCTCCTCCTCTTCCCAGCAAGGAGGCAGCGAGAGAGACGGGCAGGCAATTGCCTCAAAGTCCTCGATCGTAGACCACCTGGCAAAAGCTTGTGCCGACATACTGTCGGTCGAACCGCAGCGGGGCTCGGATCTTCGTCGCGTCGCGCTGCGTTTTCTACCGCGCAGCAAGGATGCCGTGAAATCCGTGCTGGCGTTCCTTAAAGACCAGGACGCGCAAGTTCGGCTAGACGCGCTGTTGGCGCTCGCCGAAATGCCGGGCGATGTCCACACCGCCTCGGCCATGGTGGAACTGTTGTCGCAGCCGGAAACCGCGAAAGATCGCTGGATTCCGCTAGCCGCCACGAGTGCTGCGGCGCGTGCCGCCGCGGACTTCATTTTTGTTGCTGCGCGAGCTGGCGTCCCAGAGCCCGCGCCGAAACCACTCGTAGCAACGATCCGCACGGTCGCGGAGCATTACGCACGGAGCATGCCTTCGTCGGCCGTCGCGGAGATGCTAAACGCGTTGGCGGATGCGGACCCGTCGATAGCTAGTGCCGCAGTGGCCGGCCTGGCCGCCGGCTGGCCGACCGACGCACCTCCCGAAATCAACAAGGACTTGGAAGCTGGATTCGCGCGATTGCTGCGACGTCTACCCGGTTCGGCAGGATTACCGGTCATCACGCTCGCCAACCGTTGGGGCGCTGGCGACGGCTTGCGTGCTGCGGCAGCGGAGATGCGTGCGGCACTATTGGCCGAGGTGGCAGATGCCGAACGCTCTGACGATGCTCGCTTAGCGGCACTAACGGGGACGCTCACTCTGGGTATCGATGAAAAGGGTGCCACGCAAGTCGCCGAGTTGATTACCCCCAAGGCCAGCCCCGAGTTTGCCGTAGGCGTGCTCGAAGGACTCGGCCGGACAAACGCACCAGAAGTCGGATCCGCAATCGTAAAAGCCTGGACGCGCTTCACTCCTGATGCACAGAGTAAAGCGGCGGCCGTGCTGCTGCGCCGGCCGGAATGGACGCGGGCGTTTCTGGCGGCACTGAATGCCAACGCCGTTCCACTGGCCAGCCTTTCGGTGGAAGTCGAACAGCGATTGGCCAATCACGCGGACGCTGAATTGCGACAAGCGGCCCAAAATCTTCTTGCGCGCGGCGGCCGGTTGGCAGACCCGGACCGGCAGCAAGTTTTCGACCGGTTGCGTCCCCTGGCCGACAAGCGCGGTGACGCCGTTGCCGGCAAGCTGGTGTTCGAGAAAAACTGTGCCAAATGCCATCGCCACGGGGGCGCGGGGGGCAATGTTGGACCGGACCTTACCGGCATGGCGGCGCGCAAGCGGGTCGACATCCTTACCGACGTACTCGATCCCAACCGGTCGGTCGAGGGTAATTTCCAGCAGTACACCGTGGTCACAAGCGATGGTCGTGTGCTCTCGGGTTTGATGGCTTCCGAGACGCGCACCACGATCGAACTACTCGACGCCGAGGCGCGCAAGCAAGTGATCCTGCGCGATGAAATCGACGAGCTCACCAGTTCGAAGCAATCGATCATGCCCGAGGGTTTTGAAAAATTGCCCAGCGAAGATTTGGTCAATCTACTTGAGTTTCTCGCAGCGCGCGGACGGTATTTTCCGTTGCCACTCGATAAGGCAGCAACCGCCGTGAGCACCATCGGCATGTTCTATGACCATGCGGCAACGGCCGAGCGGCTGATCTTCACCGACTGGAACCCGCGTAAACTGTGTGGCATCCCGTTTCATCTGATCGATCCACGCGGTGACCGGGTGCGTAACGTCATCATGCTCTACAGTCCTAACGGCACTTACCCACCCCAAATGCCCAAGGTGGTGAGTGTGCCCTGTAATGCGCCCGCCAAGACACTCCACCTGTTGAGTGGCGTCAGCGGTTGGGGATATCCGCTAGGTCAGAAAGGATCGCTAACAATGACCGTACGGCTGGTTTATACGGACGGTCAGGCTGAAGACCACCCATTGCGCAACGGCGAACATTTCGCCGATTACATCCGCCAGGTGGACGTGCCCGGCTCGAAGTTCGCAGCGCGCCTGCGCGACCAGCAAATTCGCTATCTATCGATCGAGCCGCGGCGCCGCGTGGAAATCGAGCGCGTCGAATTCATCAAGGGAGATGACGCTACGGCGCCGGTCGTGATGGCAGCGACGGTCGAGACCGTCGAATGAGAGCGCATGTGGCTCGGGGCCGCAGCCGTCGCAACGATTATTGATCCAGGATTCAGCGACGAAGTACGAGCCGACACACGACGGCTCTTTCCCGAGACTGAATTCCTCGTCCCCTCGATCTCTCAAACCATCGGAACGCTCACATATTCGCTCGGTGAGGATCCTGCCCAACCAACCGTAGGCGAGGGACGTGACAGCTCGAACGCGCCAGTCGAAACGCCCGAGTAGCGCAACGCGATTGGCTGCTCAAACGACCCTGCGTGGCCCGCTCTACCCCGCCGCGTGCACCGGTCCTGCCGGACATTTGAGTCGGAACAGTCCGAAAATCTGTTCCTGCGACAGCCCTAGACGCGGCGTGGCCGCGCCCGAGAAAATCGCATCGAACAACTCGCGCTTGTCGCGCAGTATTTGCTCGATCCGTTCTTCGATCGTTCCGGGGCTGAGAAATCGCGTCACCGTGACAGGCCCTGCGGCACCAATCCGGTGCGCACGGTTGATCGCTTGATCTTCGACGGCGGGATTCCACCAGCGATCGAAGAGAAACACGTAGCTGGCAAATTGCAGGTTCAGTCCCACGCCACCAGCTCCGTAGCTCAACAGCAGGATATGCCGACGCGGATCGTCGTGGAATTCGCGCAACACGCCGTCGCGGTTCGCGGCTGGCACGCTGCCGTGATATTCGAGCGGCTTGAACCGCGCTAACCGTTTGCGGAGCGTCGTCAGAGTCTCTACCCACTGGCTGAAGACTAGCACTTTCTGGCCGCTGGCCGCCACCTCTTCCATATCGGCCGTCAGGCGTTCAAGTTTGGCGCTGGCACCGGTGGCCGGGTCGAAATTGCAGATCTGCTTCAGCCGCAAGATTAGTTCGAATACGTGTTGAATCGTGGCGGCATCACCCATCTCGGTAAGTCGCAGCACGCCTTCTTCTTCGGCCAGTCGGTACGACTCGCGCTGTTCGGGAAGCAAATCCAAATCGGCATCGCGAAACAATTTCGGCGGCAGGTCCGCCAACACTTGCGATTTCGTCCGTCGCAACACGTAATCGCCGGCCACGCGCCCCAGGCGGCGCGGCTTCATGCTGGAACTAAGATGGCCCGGACGCAGGAAATCAAAAATGCCTATGAGGTCATCGGGGCTGTTCTCGACGGGCGTGCCGGTCAGCGCCCAACTTCGGGTGCGCGAAATCGCCCGCACAACCTGTGACGTGCTGCCAGAACGATTTTTTATCCGTTGCGATTCGTCCAATACGACCAGATCGAAATGTAAATCCGGGGCGGTGACAATATCCGTATCACGCCGCAGGAGCTCGTAATTGGCAATCATTATCGGCGCCTCGGCCTGCTGCCATTGCCAACGTCGCTTCGCTCGGTCGCCTTCGATTACCAATAGGGGCAATTCTGGCGCCCAGCGATGGAACTCGCGGCACCAGTTCGAAACCAGTGGCTTGGGGCAGACCAGCAACACGCGTCGGACTTCACGGGTATGGATCAGCAGCCGCATCGCCGTGATCGACTGCATCGTCTTGCCCAGACCCATTTCGTCGGCCAGTAGTGCCGCGTGCCGCGGATACAAGAACGCCACCCCCTCCATCTGAAACGGAAAGGGCTGGGCCGGAAACTCCAGGCACTCACCGGCCAACAGCGACTCTAGCGGCGGCTCCAACAGCACTGACAGCCGGTCGACCAAACCGATCACGTCCTCGGGCGGCTTAACGCGCGTGTACGATCGGCAAGCGGGGCTTGTGCCAATCGAAAGAGGCGCTGATGGCGCGGGGGCCTCGTCCGCAGACTTCGGCAGGGCCCGCGCGTGGTCGTCACCCCGTGGAGTGAACTGATAGCTGCGCACCGCAAAACGCGGCGCCCGAAGTTGAATCGATACGACCTTCGGCGGTACAGCATTGACACCGCTCGCCAGCGATCTGGGGATTGGCCTGCTGCCTGGTGTCGATGCTGTGTCAAAATGCTTTAGAAGGTCAGCCGCCGTGGCGGGCTTTTGAGCTTCGGGCTCACTCGCTTTGTCACCGGGAGGGCCGCCAATAGTGGTCAAGGCGGATAGCACGAGCGACCAGGTCTCCGGTGGCTGCTCGGCCTGCTTTTGCCATGACCAGGCCACGGGAGCGGTCATCGGTTGCCTCGTTGCGCTTCCTGGATCGCTGCACGAATGCGCTCAAACGGCTCCGATAGGTCAAGACTCGTCGCGATCTCAGTGAGTTGCTCCGAGAGGCCGCTCTGCGTGGTTTCCCTGCCCGTATGCAACAAGGTTCCCGCCAAAGGCCGCGCCAGATTGTTGCGGCCCAAGCGCGTCAACGACATGCCCACGGACATCCGATGAGCGTCGTCCGTGCGGCGGATTGGCGGCGCGATATTACCGACGTCCATGGCACTCTTGCTCGGCGTGACCGTGATCGCATTTTCCTCTAGGCGGTTCACATCGCCTTCGTCACCGAGCGGAGGCATGACGAGCCATAGCGGCGGATCGACGTGTGCCGCGGCAGCTAGCGCTGCTGGACAATCTGTGAAGACCGCCAGCGGTTGCAAGGTCGACGTTTTGACCAGCGTGCCTGCAATCTGCTCTCCGTATAAATACGGCTCGAGCGTTGGACCGTACAAGATTTCTTGCGCGCGATTAGCGCGGATAGGAACCGTACAGTGGAACTCCAACGGACGAGCATGCGCATTCAGGATCAGATAGCCGCCGATCAGGCCGTGCGGCGCGGAATCGACGACGGTCAAGAAGCCGAGCGCAGGCGGCGACTCAGCGTGGGAATCGGTCATCGTGCGAGACGTGCGGGCTGAGAGCGGGAAGGGGTCAGATAGAGAGCGGGCCGTATGGATAGCATCGGGTCGCGCTTCCAGCGGACTTTATCGATGCTATCGCTGTAAACCGAACACGAGCGAGTTGTTCAGTGGTGCATTTGAACACCGACAGCACGCCGCGCGATCGATGCAACTGCTTGCCGGGTATGGTGCTCTCGACATTGTCGCGTGGCACGCAAATGACGCCGCTGCCTGATGGACCCGCGATCAAAATGCTCGACATCTTCCCCCCGTACTGCTTATACTGGTAACTTCGAGCACCGACAGAACGAGAAAGGCTCTATTGATGCAAGAACGTCCTACGCCGCCCCTGTTCACGCAAGTCGATATCTCGGCCGGCACGCTTAGCAGCACACCCGTGCCTGAACGCTCGGACCCCGAGCAGACACGGTTGCTACGCGATCTCGTAGCGGCCCAAGACCGCCAAAACGAGTTGCTCGAAGAACTCGTTTCGCAGGTCACGACGGCGGTGAATCAGTTCGGGACGGCGCAGCGACAACGTGCCCAGGAGTTGACGCAGTGGAAGGAGGCCAATCCTTCCCTGGCGCGGGATTGCCGGCAAGCCGCTGAAGCCCTTTGTCGGGTGCAGACGGAATTCTTGAATACCCTGACGGCCGAAGTACACGCCAATGCCGACGCGCTGGCCGACGGCGAATTCATGCTCACCGAATTCGTTGATCGCTTCGGGCCGCGTCTGGCTCATCTCAATGGCGTTCTCCAAGTCCTCGCGCAGCTGGGTAGCGCCGGCGGTCAGCCCTCGGGCTCGGCCGGTTCTTAGCAGGTCGCGGTAAACGTAGAATGACGAGTGCTGGATGGGACGTGGGCGTGGCCAACGTTAATCATCCTTCCTTCGCCTTTCGCTGCTCCCCATCATGCTTGTCGACCTCGTAAACGTCTCGACCGAAGACGGACTCCGGCTGGATGGCGCCCTTCGTACGCCGGCCGCCGCCGGGCAACCGACTCTAGGCGTCGACGCCGTTCTTTGCCTGCATGGGACTGGCAGTAACTTCTACTCGTCGAATCTGATGGCAAGCCTCGCTGCCGCGATTGTCGAAACCGGCGCCGCGGCTCTGCTGGTCAATACGCGCGGCCACGACGGCATTAGTTCGACCAGCGCCCCGGTCGGCCGCCGCCTACAGGGCGCCGCCTACGAAATTGTTGACGCCTGTTGTCACGATATAACGGCGTGGCTGCGGCTACTGGGCGAACGCGGCTTCAAAAGAATTGGCTTGCTAGGCCACAGCCTGGGCGCCGTCAAGGCGATCTATTCGCAAGCCATGCGCCCTGATCCGGCCGTAGCCTGGGTAGCTGCGATTTCGCCCCCGCGTTTGTCCTACTCGGGATTTCTGGACGATACGCGCGCCGAAGAGTTTCTTCGCGATTACGGACGGGCACACGATTTGGTACGCCATGGTCGGCCGCGCGAGTTAATCGAGATCCTTTTTCCACTCCCCTATGCGATTTCGGCCGAAGGCTTTCTCGACAAGTATGGTCCTGAAGAGCGCTACGACGCGCTAAAGCACATTGAGCGTGTGGCCTGCCCTCTGGTGGTCACCTACGGAACGGAAGAACTGTCGACGAGCGCAGCATTTCGCGGCATGCCAGAGGCGATTGCAGAGTTACCCGGCAACGAACGCCGACAGGTGATGCTGGTGACCGGCGCCGATCATTTCTACGCCGGTATGTATGCCGAATTGTGGACCCGGATCGAGCGGGCCGTCAAACGATTACTAGCGAATTAGGCGAGCGCGCGATCAATCGTTTGCCGTCGCATAGAGCCAACAGACGGCAAAGACACCGGCCCTCGGAAGGGCAGCAAGCCGTCTGCTGCCGCAGATGACACCTACTGCTGCGATGCCGGCGTCGTATCCGCATTCCCCAGCGATGTGTCGGGCGCTTTGAGGCCTTCCAAACCACGATTAATGAACGATTCGATCGCGGCAGGGTCTTGCGCGCCGACGAGCGACTCACGCTTCCAACCGGTGGGAGTTTCGCGATACATGACCAACTGCGGGATTGAGCCCCCCCGCATGAGTTGATGTGCCAATTCGCGGTCGTGATCGGTGTTCACCACCGCAAAGGCGACTTTTCCCAGAGCACCGCGTTTGGCGACTTGCGGCAGTGCGGTGTTCTTCATCTGCTGACAGGCAGGGCACCAATCGGCGCCAACCAATACCACCAAAGGCTTACCGGTCTCAGAGGTCTTGGCACGCGCCTCTGCATATGAGTTGGTCGTCGTGGCAAAGATCGCGGTCTGTAGTGCGATCGCGAGAGAGATCGTCGTCATGTCGTTCTCCTAGATTGCGTGTCTTAGGGGCAGATAGCTTCCTGGCCGACAGGTAGCCAGGAAGGCTCAAATCAGGGGATGGAACGCGGTCAGCAGGTGCGATTGGGCGGGCGAACGTCGCAGGCGAGCCAGAGCAGCCGGCCGTGTCGATCTCCTTGGCTCAACACTTCACTTTCCGTAACGCGTCGACGAGTCGTTTCAACTTTTAGCGACACGACACACTGGCCGGCTTGACCGATGCCGTGAGAGTCTGCTCAGTTTAGCCAGGTAAAATGGAGGTGCAACGATAAATTGCGTAAAATTTTCCGGCAAAATGTCGTAACCGGGCAGGACTTCGCTTAGCTCCTAGCGCGCCGACAATGCCGACCCGACACAAGTCCCAAAAATTGTTGGACTTCCAGCCAGCCTCCGGTTGAGCCCTTACCTGAAGTCGAGGTATAATCTCGACCTTTCCGCTCCGTGGCATGTTTTGGCCTGGGTTTTGCTGACCTACCGGGCCTCGATTGCCAAAAAAAGTCAAATCTCGCGGCGTCAGCAACTGCTCCTGAACAGCCATCTCAATGAAGCTTCGTGTCGGCCTCGTCGGCCTTGGCAATAACTGGGAAGTCCGACATCGGGCTGCGCTGCGGTCCTTGAACGACCGCTACGAGGTACGCGCCATTTTCGATCAGGTGGCGCTACGTGCCGAACAGGCGGCGCGGGAATTCAATGCGAAGCAGGTAGACGGCTTTCGCGCATTGGCGCAACGTGACGATATCGATGCCGTGCTGATGCTCGCACCCCAGTGGTATGGCTGCCTGCCAATCCTGGCGGCCTGCGATGCCGGAAAAGCAATCTACTGTGCGTTCAGCATGGAGCTTGACCTCGACCAAGCACGGCAGGTGAAGGAACGCGTAGAGAAAGCGGGCGTGGCCTTCATGGCCGAATTCCCGCGTCGCCTATCACCCGCCACGCTCAGGCTGAAGGAGTTGATCGCCACCCGGCTGGGTGCGCCACGGCTGCTGTTCTGCCATACTCGCGTGCCGGTCGAGCACGGCACCGGCGCCGCGGCCCGGGCCTCGATTCATGGCTCGCCGACGAGCGACCTTATCGAACTCGTGGATTGGTGTACGTATGTCGTAGGGAAGTCTCCTACGTCGGTTTTAGGCCTGCGGCATATGGCGGCGCGCGACGATCTGGAAGACGACTACCAGATGATGAGCCTCGACTTCTCCGGACCCGCGGCCCCGGGGACCGATGCCATCGCGCAGATTAGCTGTGGGCAGTACATGCAATCGTCTTGGCACGAGGCGCTGGCCTATCGTCCGCCCGCAGCACTGCAAGTGGCATGTGAGAATGGCATCGCTTTTGTCGATCTGCCGGCGACTTTGGTCTGGTTCGACAGCTTCGGACGGCATCAGGAGTCACTCGATAGCGAACGTCCGGTCGGCGAGCTACTACTCGGCCAGTTCCATCGCGCCGTTACCAGCCTGGTGCGAAACACCTCGAGCCTGGTCGATTCCTATAGCGCACTGGCCGTCGTCCTGCAGGCCCGAGCCAGTCATGCCCAAGGCAAGAGGATGCCACTAGTGGTCTAGGCTCGGCACGCCAGGCCGCTCACGAACTGAGCGTTCCTTTGGTGCTGGGTACGCCGGGCATGCGAGGATCTAGCTCAACGGCCATTCGCAGAGCGCGGGCGGTGGATTTGAAGATCCCTTCGGCAATATGGTGATTATTCCGCCCATAGTGTACCAACACGTGCAGGTTTGCCAGGGCGTTAGCCGCTGTCGCCTGCCAGAAATCCTCGACCAACTCGCTGTCGAAGTCACCAATTTTCGCAGCGGTGAAATCGGCCTTGAATACTAAATAGTATCGGCCCCCGAGATCGACCGCCGTCGTCACTAGGGTCTCTTCCATCGGCAGAGTGAAGTGACCGTAGCGGCGGATGCCCGCCTTGTTGCCAAGTGCTTGGCGTAACGCCTGGCCAAAACAAATGCCTACGTCTTCAACCGTGTGATGTTGGTCGACGTGGAGATCGCCCTTGGCCTTTACCTTTAGATCAATGGCCGCGTGCTTTGCCAGTAGCGTGAGCATGTGATCGAAGAAACCGACGCCGGTTGCGACCTGCGCAGCGCCAGCGCCGTCCAAATCGAGTTCCAACTCGATCTCGGTCTCAGCGGTCTTACGTTGGATTTGCGCAGTACGTGCCATAGGTCAAGGATACCACCAAAAAAGCGCCCAGCGGCCTGCCCCGCCTTTGGGGTCGTCCGCGGAATGAGCGCCAGAAACATAGGCAGCCAAGCGTGTTAGGATGCCAAGCCTGGGCCCCTATACCTTACGCTTGGGAGACTATCACTCGGTTATTCTCAAGACTTCTGGCGCTGAAAGCCGCGACGCCGCACCTCGCTGTACCGTTGCAAGGCATCGTTAATAACAGCGAGCGTACCGGCGGCAGGCTGGAAAGCCTCGACCTCGACAGCCTTGCCCTCTAGCGTTTTGTAATCGAGGAAAAAACGCTGCAACATCGCCAGGTGATGCGACCGCAGCTCGCCGGCTTCTCGGTAGCTGCTGTATTCCGGATCGTCGAGCGCCACGGCCAGAATCTTGTGATCGCGCTTGCCGGTGTCGATCATCGTCATCAAACCGATGGGACGCGAGCGCACCAAGGTCAAGGGCGCCACCGGCTCCTGGCACAGCACCAGCACGTCGAGCGGGTCATCGTCCTCGGCCAGCGTCTGCGGGATGAAACCGTAGTTGGCCGGGTAATAGACAGCGGAATAGAGCACCCGATCCAGTTTTAACAGGCCGGTTTCCTTATCGAGCTCGTATTTGACGCTCGAGCCCTTGGGAATTTCAATCACGGCGGTGAATTCTTCCGGCGATTTAGGTCCGGGAGAAACTTCGTGCCAGGCGTGTGTCATGTATCTCTCAACTCGTCAGCGGTAAAAACTCATGTAACCGTGAACTGCAGAGAGCGTCATTGGACCGGTTGCCCGATTTTCGTCAAGCGGGCAGCGAGGCCCGCAATCGTCTAACCAACGACGCTTTTTAATTGATTTCTTCTTGAGCTTGCCGATCCATCGTCTGGTCCGTGGCGGGCGCCACCGCCTGAGCGATCGGCTCACGGCTCAGCAAAGCATCCAGGTAAGTGCGCACATCCAGCACGTGAGCCAGAAAGCTATTCATCTGCTCTTCACCGCTGAGCGTTCCCTCGGACTCGCGTTCTAACGCCTCGTTTTTCTGCTCGCTAAGGTGGCCGCGTAGGCGACGCAGTAGAGCAAAATCGAGCGGACCCTTGCGTTCCATGGCCAGTGCCGCGAGTTCGAGCTCGCTGACGGCGTCTATGTAGGTTTCAAATCCGATCAAATTACGGCGCTTGTGCCATCGCCAGAACAGGAAAGCAGCCAATCCGGCCGACACTAAGAAGCTCCGCAGGTTCTCGATTTTATCGATCGAATCGGCCCTGATCAGCGGTTGATTGCGGTTCAGGTACTTTAGCGCGCCTGTGTGCAGGGGAAACTCGCGGACCGTCATCACCGCGTTGGGGTCTAGTAATGGCAGCCGGGCGCGACGCCCGAATTCGCTCTCGAACGTCACTTTCATCAATCGTTCGATGGCCGCGTCAGGCGTCGTGCGGTTGGCAACGATCAACAATCGCTGGCCAATCGTGTGCAGCGGTCGAGCGGGCACGGCCGGATCGATGCTATAGCTAAAGGCCGGTATCACGATGTCGTTTACTGCCGGATTGCGCAGCGCCACCGCGTCGGCCATTGGTAGCTCCATCAACCGGTAGCCGTGCCGTTTGACCAGCGATTCTCCTACTTCGATCCAGGGGAGCGAGGTGATCGCGAAGATGGCGTCGGGCTTGTCGTCATCGGTCAAATTCAACAGCGCGGCGTGGGAATAGTCCTTCTCGACGAAATCCCGGCCAGATTGCAAGCCCACGAAGTCCAGCAATCGATCGGCTGCCCGATGCGTGTTGGAGTTTGGAGTACTCAGACTTAGCATCTTTCCGCGTAAACCTGCCACTCCGACGTCAATCAATTCCGGTCGAACGAAAACGTGCAGGGCCTCGCCATTGAGCACGGCGACCTGTCGAATTTTTTCGTCGGGAACGTCGAAATCCCCCAGTGCCAGAGCGATGTCGAGTTCGTCGTCGGCAATTTTAGTCAGCGCTTCGTGCGACCCCGTGGTATCTATCAATTGGATATCGAGCCCGTGCTTGGCAGCCTCCTCGCAGAGAATGACCGCCAACTGGTGACGATGACTCAGCGGGTCGCCCGCTGTCATGCGCAGCGCATGCTCGCGTGGACGGTCGGCGCGAAACCAAAGGAAAATGGTCAGCGCGACCAACAGCAGGCCGACCATTGCCACCAGCCGATTGGCCAGAATACGGCCACGCAAGGCGGCACGTGCCAGTTCTAGATGAGACATGCGAGATTCCGACAGGCCGGCCAACGATTCGCGAGACAAACTCCGCACAACCCGTCGATAGCCCCCGATCCCGGCTACCGACGCCTAGACCATAGTTTCCAGCAGCGCGAGACAGGCGTCTATTTGATCGTCAGTTCCCACAGAAATGCGCAAGCCATCGCCCCATCCTTGGTAATCCATATAACGAACCAGAACGTGCTTTTGCTTTAATTGTTCGTACATCGGTTTGACTGGCAACTGTGTGTGGGGCGCCCAAACAAAGTTAGCTTCCGAGGCCACGGCCGCGAAGCCCAACGCGCGTAACCGGTCGGTCAATCTGCCGCGCGTCGCCAATATTTTGGCGCGGTTTTCAGCCAGCCATTGCTGATCATCGATCGCGGCCGTCGCCGCGGCGATCGACAAGGCATCGCAATTGTACGAGTCCTTGACCTTGCGTAAACCCGCGATCATATGGGGTTGCGCCACCAGAAAGCCGAAGCGCAGCCCGGCCAGAGCGTACGATTTACTCAGCGTGCGCGACACCATAATCTTTTCATTGCGCGCGACGAGAGCCAGGCAATTGGTGCTGGCAAAATCGACGTAGGCCTCGTCCAATACGAGCGGGCATGGCATCTGATCTGCTAACTCCAAGACGCGCGCCGGCGAAATCAGGGTCCCGGATGGGCTATTGGGATTAGGCAAAAATGCCAGCCGCAATCCGTCCTTGGGCGCGGCGAATGAGTCAGATAGCGTCCAATCACGTCCAAAGAGTACTTCTTCGCTGTGGGCCCCCTGAATTTGTGCCAGGGTCTTGTAAAGGATGTAGCTCGGATAGGGCAGCCGCAGCAGGTCGCCTTGCGGAACAAAAGCCCGCGTGACCAGCGTTAAGATCTCGTCGCTACCGTTCGCGCACAGGATTGATTCTGGATCGATGCCTAACACCGACGCCGCGCGCTCGCGAAAGCCAGTCGCTAGCGGATCGGGATAGCGCGACAGCCCCCGCTCGGCCACGGCCGCAATCGCGCGGGCCACCGCCGGCGACGCGGGATAAGGATTCTCGTTGGTATTGAGCTTGATGAACTTGCCGGCCTGCGGCTGCTCGCCCGGCGCATATCCCACAAGTCGGTCGATGTCAGGACGAAAATACGACATAAATAGCTTCAGCGGGGG
Source organism: Pirellulales bacterium (assembly GCA_036490175.1). Classification (NCBI taxonomy): domain Bacteria; kingdom Pseudomonadati; phylum Planctomycetota; class Planctomycetia; order Pirellulales; species Pirellulales bacterium. Next base: position 20,570 of record DASXEJ010000351.1, read on the forward strand.
GATTCACCACGGAGGCATGGGGACACAGAGAGAAATGATGGATGCGGATTGATGAAGCGGACCAGCATCCGCATGTCCGTTCCGATATCCGCATTCATCATTTTGCCTTCTGCATTGTCTCCGTGTCTCCGTAGTGAAACGTGTTAATAACTATTGTTTAGGCAAGCGAATTTGCACGCTGGCATAATGCGCGGTCAAACCTTCTCGTTCGGCCAGGATGCGCACGTCTTCGGCGGTGGCCGCCAAGGCCGACTCGCTGTATTCGATCACGCTGGTACGCCGCAAGAAGTCGTTGGCACACAGTCCACTGGCAAATCGCGCGGTTCCACCGGTCGGTAGCACATGCGACGGGCCGGCGACATAGTCTCCCAGTGCTACCGGGCTGTAATGTCCGAGAAATGCCGCTCCCGCGTGGCGAATCATTGACAGCAGGTGTTGCGGATCGCTGGTGGCCAGGTGCAAGTGCTCGGGTGCGATCTCATCGGCAACCGCGGCTGCTTGTTGCTCGTCGGCGACCAATACCATCGCTCCGAATTCTGCCAGGCTCTGCCGTGCCAGGTCACCTCGCGTCAAACCGGCGAGTTGGCCAATCAGCGCAGCTTGTGTGTCGGCCAGCAACACTTCGTGCCAAGAAATCAGGACACTGGCCGCGGGCGAATGTTCGGCCTGGGCGATCATGTCGGCAGCAATAAAGTCGGCGCGTGCCGTCTCGTCGGCTATCACCACCACTTCGCTGGGGCCGGCAATCGAGTCGATGTCGACATCGCCATAGACGAACTTCTTGGCCAATGCCACGAACAAATTACCTGGCCCGACAATCTTGTCCACCTTGGGCAATCCCTCGACGCCATAGGCCAGCGCCGCCACGGCCTGCGCTCCGCCGAGCCGGTAGACCTCGCGGATTCCCAAAGCGTGGCAGGTGGCGAGCAAATCGGGGCTATACGCACCAAACGGAGTCGGCGGCGCCACGACGGCCAATTCGCGAACCCCCGCCGCCTGCGCCGGTACGGCCGTCATCAACACGGTCGAAGGGTAACTAGCCGCACCTCCTGGCACGCAGATACCAATGCGATCCAGCGGCAAATAGCGTTGGCGCAGTCGCACGCCCGTTGGCCGCTCGACCGTCACATCGTGATGCAGAATCGCGGTCTGAAACTCGAGTATGTTGCGGCGCACGCGTTCGATCGTGGCCAGAAACTCTGGCGCAGCTTGGCGGTGGGCGGCGGCCAGCTCCTCGGCCGGCACGCGGATCGTCTGCGGTGTGAGTGTCGCCTTGTCGATGCGTGCCGCATAATCCAAAACCGCCGTCAGTCCCGAGGCACGCACGTCGCGGCAGATCCGCTCGACGACTTGCGCCGGCGACAGCGGTTCGCCAAACACCTCCTGCGTGCGCCGCTTGCCAGCCTCGCTAACCACGTCACCCTGCGGGCTCAACCGCCTGCGCAGCGCCGTCAGAGTAGCGCGAAAATCGTCGCGGCGCGAATCGAGTCGAGGAATGTGCAAGGCGCTAGCGCTCATGGTCCCGCTACGTTTGGGGAGGGCAAAGCCCAATTGTGATCGCTACCTGCCTACAGCGAAAGCCCAGCTTCCCGGGCGCGATTCGAGACCGGCCTTGTCGCTCGGTAGAACGCGCGTTAGAACGCAATCGGCCCTTGCCGCGAGGGCCTACTTCCTTCCCGCCGCACAAAGAAGTGCCCCATGCCAGACCGCCCCGTCGACTTGCGCAGCGATACGGTCACGCGCCCCACGCCCGGCATGCGGGCTGCGATGGCCGCGGCCGAAGTAGGGGACGACGTCTTTGGCGACGATCCGACGGTTCATCGGCTGCAAGATCGACTCGCTGAAATGCTCGGTAAAGAAGCCGCCCTGTACGTTCCGTCGGGCACGATGTCGAACCAGATCGCCGTGCGCCTGCACTGCCAGCGCGGCGACGAGCTGATTTGTGAAGCGCAGTGCCACATTGTCAATTACGAGCAAGGCGGAGCCGCGCAGCTCAGCGGCGTCAGCACGCGTGCCGTCGAAGGTAATTTTGGTGTGCTCGACGTTTCGCAAATGACCGACCTGGTGCGGGCTGACGATCCCCATTGCACCCCCACGCGGCTGGTTTGCCTCGAAAATACGCATAATCGGGGCGGCGGCCGTGTGCAGCCGCTGGAGAACGTCACAGAAATTTACCGCTGGGCTCACGGCCAGGGCTTGGCAACGCATCTCGACGGGGCACGGTTGTTCAACGCCGTGGTCGCTTCGGGCGTGGCGGCCGCGCGGTGGGCCGAGCACTTCGATACCGTGAGCGTTTGCTTTTCCAAGGGACTTGGCGCACCGATTGGTTCCGCCTTGGCGGGGCCGCGCAAGCTGATCGCACAGGGCGTTCGTCATCGCAAGGTGCTGGGCGGAGGAATGCGGCAAGCAGGTATCGTGGCGGCGGGGGCCTTGTACGCCTTGGAAAACCACGTCGATCGACTGGCCGAAGATCATGCCAATGCCTCGCTACTGGCCGACGCTGTGCGCGGGATCGACGGGCTGGAATTACGCCCAGCCCAGGTCGACACGAATATCGTCATCTTTCACATCGCGCCCGAGTTGGGTACCGCTGCGGCGTTTCACGATCGGCTCGCGGCGCGCGGCGTGCTCACGCATCCCTTCGGCCCACAACTTTTGCGGGCCGTGACTCATCTGGACGTTACCCGGTCCGAAGTCGAGCGAGCCTGCACGATTCTGGAAGAGGTTGTCCGTATGGGCGCCGGCGTCTCGCCAGCCCCGGCGCGTGCTAAAAGCGGCTACGCATAATCGCCGCGTCGGGAACATCCCTGGACCTGACACGGCAAACTTCGACGGGATGCGCCACCTACTCTCACGCGGCCATCTTCCGGGGTAAACACCCCTATAAAAAGTGGGCACCGCGCATCCGATTTATTCAATTTATGGAATTATTCAACGGTCTCGCAACTTGACGACCTTGACCGGACAGATGCGCATTTGCCGGGAAATTGGCGATTTCTGAGAAATTCTGTCCGCGCAGTGTCTTTTGGGAGCCGGTCGGCATGTCATGCATTCTAGAGCGGATCCCCGCGCATCTCAGGCCGAAAGAATCAGCCAAGCCTCACTTGCCAAGAAGTTCTACTTGCTTGCGCAATTCCTCAATCTGCTTTTGCATTTCCTGGATCATCGTGGTTTGCAGATCAAATCGCGCCCGTTTGATCGCAGGAGCGTATTTTTCGCGATAGAGAACGATAAAGAAACCCGCGATCGCCAGCGACGCAAACCACGCCAGGCACCACACGAAGTGCGCCACCACATTCTGGCGAAGCGCCGGAATCGCTTGCAGCGGCAAGATGGTGAACATCCCCAAAATCGTCACCGCTGCGGCAATCCAGCCGGCCCGGCGAACCAGCTGGCCATCCCGTTCCCACTTGGCAAGTGATAGTTCAAGTTTCATCCGAAAGTCCTTGATGTTAAGGTCGTTGATCTCTCGATCCTGAGCGATGAGCGACGCTACCTGCTGGTGATGCGACCGGTTGTCACTCATAGCCTTCCTCCTCGAGCATGCTTCGTAGCGCTCGTTTAGCGTAGTGCAGTCGTGATTTGGCGGTCCCTTCGCTGCAGCCGACAACCTCGGCAATCTCCTTGACGTCCATGTCCTCGAGGAATCGCAAAGTCAGCACCTCTCGATGCGCGAGGGATAATCGCTCCAGAACGGCGTGGACGAGTTCCACATTCTCCATCAGCAACAATTCATCCCAAGAGTCGATGGCGCCCGAGTCCGCGGCACTTTCCGTGATTTGGTCGGCCGCGTCGAGATTTCGTACTTGGGACATCGCGCAGTGATATGCGATCCGATACAACCACACGCGAAATGCCCGCGGCGATTGCAGCTGCCCGAGCGATCGAAACGCGTGCAGCCACGTTTCCTGCAAGACGTCCTCGCACTCTTGTGGAGTGCGCATCAAGCGGCGCACGAAATACATCAACCGCTGCTGGTACAGGTCGACCAGCTTATGGAACGACGGCCGATCGCCGGCTTGCGCCTGGAGCACGAGAAGGCTTTCGCCCAACTGCTGCGCGTCGTCGGCATTCATGCGCTCGGATTCCGCGGGGCTTCACGCGGACGGGGCCAACACGGTCACCGCCACCTTAATACAAGACGCGCGGGCCGAGGACGACGTTCAATCGTGGCCATAGAAAACGGCGAATCCCGTCGAACGCCGAGTACTGGCGTGTCGGTCGCCAAGACGCGGCCGGTAGGCCTTACAACTTCCAGCCGTCGAAAACCCTGTGCCGCAGCTCGTTCCATTCCGGCACCCGCGGGTCGGCCGGCTTGTGGGCCAACAGTTCGACCACCCAGTCGTCCATGTGCCGCATCCGCTGGGCCATGCTGCTGATCGTATTGGCGGCCAGTCGCGAGGTAATGGCGGGATTACGGGCGTTCAACTCGTCGAAACGCACCCTCGGGAGCCGAAACAACTTTACGGCCGTCTTGGCGCGGACGCTGGCCGAATGAGGCGCGGGATGAAAGAACGACATTTCGCCGATGCTGCTAAAAGGTTCGAGCACAGCCAACAACGTCGGTTCGGCCGCCGCCGGCCGGCTGGTCAATTGTTTGAAGACTTCGCACGATCCTTCCAGAATCACGCACAAATCCTGGCTTGTTTGCCCCTGCTCGATCAGCGTATCCCCCGGCGCCAACATCCTCACATCGCCCAGAGCCACGACTTCGCGTCGTTGCTGGTCGGTAAGCCCCTGAAAAATTGGGATGTCGGCGAGCGACTCGCCATTGATAGAGCCATTGTTCGTCACGAAATACCTCCCAGCACGGTGGCCTGGCCGACGCGGCCGATGCCGACGATGTAGGCCGCGGTTCGCAAACTAACTTTTCTTTCTACGGACAGTTCCCAAACCCGTTCAAACGCGCGCGTCAACACGTGATCCAATTCACCGCGCACACGGTTGATGTCCCAGCGGTAATGCTGGCGATTCTGCACCCACTCAAAATAGCTGGCCGTCACACCGCCGGCATTGGCGAGAATGTCGGGCAGTATGACGACTCCACGAGCTGTCAGAATATCATCCGCGTCTGGATAGACCGGCGCATTGGCCGCTTCGATAATGATTTTCGCCCGGATCGAGTCGGCGTTGGCGTGCGTGATCACGCCCCCCAAGGCCGCGGGGATTAGCACGTCGACGTCCAGCGCCAGTAGTTCCGCATTCGAGATCGGCTGGGCCTCGGGGTAACCCGCCAGTATTCCTTTATGGTCGAGCGCGTAGCGCAGCGCAGAGGGCACATCGAGCCCCTCGGCCCGGTAATAGCCGCCGCTCGCATCGCCGACGCCCACCAATCGGTAGCCGGCCTCGTGCAAGAATTTAGCCGTGTGCGACCCCACGTTGCCAAACCCCTGGATGGCCACGGTGGTCCCCTCGGGCTTGCGCCCCAGGCGGCTGAGCATCTTGTATGTCAGGATTCCCACGCCTCGGCCGGTCGCTTCCTCGCGCCCTGGCAGGCCGTGCATCTCGACCGGCTTGCCGGTGACGCAAGCTGGGCTGAAGCCGTGGTATTTTGCGTACTGATTCATGAACCAGGCCATCGTTTCGGCGTTGGTTCCCATGTCGGGGGCCGGAATGTCCGTGTCCGGCCCGATGACCTCGTGAATACCGTCGACGAACCGCCGCGTGATCAGTTCCAACTCGCGGGTGCTGAACTGGGCAGGATCGATTGCCAGCCCCCCTTTGGCGCCGCCATAGGGAAGATCCACCACGGCGGTTTTCCAAGTCATCAGTGCGGCCAGCGAGCGAACCTCGTCCATGTCGACGTCGGGATGGTAGCGCAGCCCCCCCTTCATCGGACCGCGGGCGTCGTCGTGCTGGACGCGATAGCCGACGAAGGTGGCAATCTCGCCATTGTCGCGCTCGATGGCGACCTGCACCTGCACTTCCCGCTTGGGAATGAGGAGCAGCCGCCGCATGTTTTCGGTCAGATCGATCTTGTCCGCAGCGCGATTGAAGTAGAGCTGCGTCGAGTCAAACGCTTTCATCCAGCCCGCCTCTTGGTGCTGCTAATGGAAGGGTCGAATTGCCCGAAGGTCTATAGCGCGACTCGGGAACTCGATCTTCATTGTGGTTACCGCGCCGCCAGGCCGCCATAGCGCGCGGCTGTCGCGGAATGTCGATCTGCCCAGCAAAGGCTTACACAGCAATGGGATCGAGCCACGACGAAGTACCGCAGGCTGCGATCTTCTGCGGCCGAATCTTACCAGAACGTCAGTCTGCTACCGGGCTTTCCCGGCTTGTGCTGCCCAAGAATCATATGCCCGCTGCCCCAGGGGCTCAAGAACAGTTACCGCTTGCGATTGTGCCAAGGCCAGCAATCGTGCTTGCTGATTTGCGATCGAAATCGCGATCGCCAACCCCGTAGCACGCGACCGCCGTGATGCCGCACTTGGCAGGCTGCGCGGTTCGGACTTACACTACAAATAGTCAGCGCAATTCTCCGTCTTGCACGTCAATAACCCATGCGACTTCATGGCACTTTCGGTTCAAGAGTTCTGGCAACTGGTCGTGGCCAGCGGGCTGCACGATGAAGAGAATTGCCGGCGCTTGGCCGACGCTTTTGCCAACGCGCGTGACGCGGGCCAGGTGCCACGCACCGTGCAGCTGCCCGAGTGGATGATCAACACCCGGGCCATGACGCGATATCAGGCCAAGGTCTTGCTGGCCGGGCGGCCGGGTCCGTTCGTCTATGGCGACTATCTTGTCACAGATCGCCTCGAGGGAGCAGGCGCGACCGGCCTATTTCGCGCCCTGCACCGGCCGACAGGCGTCAATTGCTCGTTGTACTTTCTCAGTGAAAAAGCGGTCATCGACCCAAGCGTTGTGACAGCGATCATCGCGCTAACGAACTCGGCATCGGTGACCTCGCTGGCGACGCCCTACCTTACGCACTGCCATACGCTGGTCGATTTGGGTTCGTACAAATTCCTGGTGATCGACGAATTACCTGTGGGAACGCTAGCTGCGCGGTTGGCCGGAAATACCGCCATCGGGTCCAAGGAGGCGGCGCGTGTGCTGTGCCAGATCACCGAGGGCCTGGCACGATTGCACGCGGCCCAGCAAGTACATGGCGCGATTCGGCCGGACCGAGTCTGGCTATCGCCTGACGGCGGCGCGCGGTTGGCCAATTTCCCGCTGGCCCGCAACCCGCTCGCGCTGGTGGGGGCCCACGTCACTTGGGATGTCGAGCCTGAGGGGATCGATTATTGCCCGCCCGAATGCACCTCGGGCGAGATACCCACCCCGCGGGGAGATATCTACAGTTTGGGCTGCACGCTTTATCACATGCTCTCCGGCCGCGTGCCATTTCCAGGGGACGATCCGCAACAAACGCTGCAAGCGCAGCGCAGCATCATGCCGCCACCTTTGGACCAGGTGAACCCGGCCGTGCCCAAGACCATGGCTGGATGGGTGGCGCGGATGATGGCCAAGACGCCGTCGGCCCGCTACGACGACGCTGGACAACTGGCGGCGGCCTTGGCACCACTGGCCAAGCAATTCGGCATGACGGCCGAGACAAGCGTCGCGCCACCCGAGCGCATGAAGTTGGAGAACTACTTGATCGCGAGCGGCGCGATGGCGGCTCACGCCGAAGTTGCCGCGGCGACCGCGACGCCGATCATGTTCGCGCCCCATGACATGGCCTCCCCCACGGCGGCGATGATCGCCCGGCACCAGCAATCGCGTCACAAGAAGTTGCCGCTGATCCTTGGTGGCGTGGCGGCACTCGTGGTAATGGGGGGCGCGGCGACATTTTGGCTCGTCGCGGGGAAAGGAAGCCAGCAAACCGCGCGGCCCATAGACACTCCCCTGCCCTCTTCTCAGCAGTCCTTGCCGGCATCCGACATCGCGTCCACCAACACGGCGGTCGGCGACATGGCGCCATCAAGCATCAGTGGCAACAGCAACTCAGCAGAGTCGACGCCAATCGCCACCGAGCCTGCCGTTTCGGTCGATACCGTGGTCGGGCTCGACGCCACGATGTGGGCTTCGCCGACGCATGGCCCGCGTTTGAATCTGGCGTACGTGGTGCCTGGCGCCGAGGTGATTGTCGCCCTCCGTCCGGCTCAATGGATTGGTAATGGCGAGATGGAAAAGATTCTCGACAAGCGCACCAGCGGTTGGCTGGGTCAGTTCATCAGCGAGGAACTGGTCGGCCTGTTGGATACGCCGCTGGCCGGCATCGATCGTGTGATCATCGCGATCCTGGATAGCGCCGACGGCTCGCCCCGGTGGGCCTTGGTTGCGACGCTCAAAGAACCTCACGATCTGGACGCCTTGCTCGCCAAATGGGGCCAGCCCGAGTCGCAGGAAAAGGAGGGCATTTCGTTCTATTCGCAAGGGGCAAAAGCATACTATCTGCCCGCGGCCGGTGAGGGGCGAACCATTGTGATAGGTCCCACTGAACTGATCACCGAAGAAGTGATTCCTGCCGGCCACGACACGCCGGCGCTGACGCGCGAACTCGAAACGCTGTTGGCCGCCAGCGACGGCGACCGCGACCTGACGATCTTGGCTTCGCCGAGTATTTTGCTGACGGGCAGCAAGGCGTGGCTGCCGGGCGTAGCCGGCCGCCTGCGGGTTCCCTTGGAACTATTTCTCGCTGGCGACCGACCGGCTGACGCCGCCGAGCCGACGCGGCCTGACTCCACGGCGTCGACGGTCGCACCGCGCGCGATCGATGTATCGAGCCAGGGATTACCCAAGGCCATCTTGGCAAGCGCGCACCTGACCGAAGCCGACGTGTTCGCTGAGCTGCGCATTTACATCGAGCCCAATCAACCCGCTCAAGCTCTGGCACGAGTTTATCGCGAACATGTAGCGCGGCTTCCCAAGCAGGCCAGCGATTACATCCGCACATTGGCCCTCAGCGATTACAGCCGCGATGTGCTGTTTGGCTTCCCTTTGATGGTCGAACAGTTCGGTCGTTACACCGTCGTGGGGACCGACACGCGGCAGATCGTGCTGCGGGCCTATTTGCCGAGCATGGCTGCCCATAACCTGGCGCTGGGCTTGCACCTGGCATTGCTGGAACGCGAACGGC
>DASXEJ010000352.1 GCA_036490175.1 Pirellulales bacterium
AAGGAGCCGTCGTACCGATGCCAGGCGATTTCGCGTCGGGACCCCATCGCGGACGATTTCATCCGCTCGATGGCCAGCTATACGTCACTGGCATGGCGGGCTGGGGGACCTACACGCATGAGGATGGCGCCTTTGAGCGCGTGCGATACAGCGGCGGGCGAGTGCAATTGCCGGTTGCTTTTCATGTGCACGAAAACGGCGTGATGCTGCGGTTCAGCCAACCGCTTGATACGAAAATCGCTAACCAAGTGGCCAACCAATTCGCGCAGGTGTGGAATTACCGCTTCAGCGGCGCTTATGGTTCGGCGGAATACGCGCCCTCGCACCCCGGTCTGGTTGGGCATGATCGGCTGTCGATCACTGGCTCTAAGATCGTGGGTGACGGCAGGAGCCTGTTTCTGGAAATGCCCGACTTGCAGCCGGTCAATCAGCTGCACCTACGTTTGCGCGTTGACGCAGGCAAGCCGTGCGAGCTCTTCGCCACCGTTCATGCCCTCGACAAGCCCTTCGCCGATTTTCCAGAATATCGACCCGTCGCGAAGTCCGTGGCCGCACATCCGCTTTTGGCCGATATGGTTACCCTCAGCAAGGCGGCGCCGCAAAATCCCTGGCGCGTTGCGATTGCCGATGCGCAACCCGTGACTATTGAAGCGGGCAAGAACCTGACCTTTGCCACGCGCACCGTCGCCGTGCCTGCGGGAAAATCGATCAAGCTCACCTTCACCAACCCCGACGTCGTGCCGCACAATTGGGTTTTGCTCAAGCCGGGCAGCCTGTTACGTGTGGGCGAAACGGTCAATCGCTTGGTGGCGGACCCTGAAGCCGCGCTGCGGCAATATGTGCCCCCCTCGGACGATGTGGTCGCTTACACGGATATCGCTCCGCCGGGCGAGAAGTTCACGATTTACTTTCGTGCGCCGGAAATGCCGGGCCGCTATCCGTTTCTTTGTTCCTTCCCCGGTCACTGGATGGTGATGAACGGGCAATTGATCGTCGAGTAAAACGCGAAACGCTTCACGCCGCGAAGCCGATTTACGCGTGGGCAGTTGGCGAATACGAGTGTCAATCCGCTTGTGCGGTTGTCCGTACCAGTGAGTACTTCCGCATGGGTGGTTGATTCAGCTCGAAAATCTTGTCCTCGATCTTTTTCGAAGCGACGTCGTCTTCGGCAATGCGCTGATCCATGTGACGAATCTGCTGCTCGGCCTTGTTCAGGCAATCACGGCACTCCGCACTGTCAGGATGTGACTTGGCCTCACGTCGGGCGTCAACGTAGTCCTGGAAACTCCACCATTCGTCCCTCAAAGCATTAACAGGCCCTTCGTTCCGCTGCTTGTTCAATTGCGCCACCACGAGTGCCTGCTGGTACTGTGGGGTCCTTGCATTGTCCTGCAGTTCGATCTTCTGCTCCAGCTGCAAGTTGTCGTATGTGCCGACGTTTTGGCCGTCGATGGTGAGCAGGTACGTTCCCGGCGCCAGGCCGTTAATTTCGAGCGATTCTTGGCCGAGGCAATGGCCGAGATTTGTCAGTTTCGCGCCGGACGCTGCCTCCTCGGGAAGAACCCACGGAAGGCATTCCGCTTGCCAATTGAACTCGATTCCACCTTCGCGACAACAAAGATTGCTC
>DASXEJ010000353.1 GCA_036490175.1 Pirellulales bacterium
GCCATGCCACGGTTTCTACAGAGCAATAATGACCCCTTTGCGGCTGCTAGCCCCTGCCGTATTGAAGTGCCTGTTTATTTACCGCGCCAAGCTGGGCCTGCCGAGCCCCAATCGTCGCTCCACAACTCTGGTCGAATGTGAGCCAGCGCGGCTGCAAATCACTTATCTAGGTTGCATTGCATCAGCGTTTGTCAGCAGGCAGACCGCTTGGCACGGACCTTGCATGAGGTGTGCCCAGCGACTGCCGAGCGGAAATCATGGCAAAATGTGCGGGCGAGCTAGTGACGACCCTTTCCTCTGGCCAGGCAATCTTATTACGAATGGAACGTATCATGATCATCAAGCGAAAGGCCTGTCTTCTTTGTGGGGGCCTGCTAGCGATTACTGGTGCGCTGAGCGCCGGTTGCAAGGACCAGCGGATCGATCATGCCCCGGCGCCCAAGCACGAGCTAAAAGTTGATGCGCCCGGCGTGAACTTGCAAGTAGATACTCCGGCGGCAGCGCCGGCCGTCCCGCGCGCGGCGAACGAGGTCGACGTCGACGTAGGGCCCGGTGGCGTGCAAGTGGGCGTCGACGGACAACCGCTTCGCGAACGAATTCGCGAGCGGCGTGAGGAGGCGCAAGAGGCGACGCCTTAACCTCGTTGCTTTTCGGCACGATTTAGGACCTCGGTCGGGTTGATCCAAATGGGCGCAAATTTGACGACTACAAGATTCCATGCCTCCGGAATCCCACCCCTAGCCTTGCATGGTGATTCTGCGACGAACGCCTAAATGGGAAGGACTCAACATATGCCCCAAGACTTTATCGTCGAAGATTGCAGCTTGGTACGATGCGCGACAGGGCGAGCCTGCCTGAACCTGCGCGAGCTGTTGGATGCCATGCGGTCGGCCAGCCCTATCGTACTGGAACACCATTTGATGCGCTGTGCCTTAGAGGACCACTTCGAACTTTACGAGTTTCCAAACGATCTGGCACGGTGGTGTTGGGATGCTCTGGGCGATCGTGAATTGGCCGAAGAACTGGCCTTGATGAATCCCTATGCGTTCACCAGTGTCGAAGGGGCGCGCTCCGAATTGATCGACGTACTGGAAAACCACCTGTGGGCCCTGGAACGAGTCCCTTGGTGCCGGCCGGGTTTGGAGTTGCACCTGGTGGAATCACGATTAGTGGCCTTCGACACCGGCGAGCGTTTCGCCACTTTGGCCGGTGTGGTGGAGGCATTGCCTCGCATGTCGCGACGCTCGCTCTTCTATCACATGCACGAGGCGTATCGCCGCAACAACGTCGACGATTTTTCGGCTTGGCTTGAGGATATCGAGGCACCCATCGAGCTCATTCAGCGGATCCGCAAGATCGATTTCTACTTTCTCAATCTGAATCAGCTGCGCGAGCAACTTATCGAGACAATGTGTGCCTTTTTGGCTGAACCCCATATTGTTCTCGGAGGTGCGGCATGAGCCTGTTGAACCGCTACGAAGAGGTTGTCGGCCGGCCCGAGATCGAACGGCTGCGGCACTTGGCCACACGCTTGGGAGGCAAGAAGATCATCCATGTGAACTCGACCCGGCAGGGGGGCGGCGTCGCTGAGATTCTCGGCTGGATGATCCCGCTCATGAACGAGCTGGGTATCGACGCCCACTGGGAGGTCATTCAAGGAAACGCCGATTTCTATCGCGTCACAAAGTCATTTCACAATGGATTGCAAGGCCTGCCTGTCAATCTGCGACCGGCAGACTTCAAGCTGCACCTGGATCTGAACGAAGCCAACGCACGGCGATTAGATTTGGAAGCCGATGTCGTATTCATACACGATCCGCAGCCGATGTTCCTACCGCGCTTCAGCACGCCTGGTAAAGTCGGCCGTTGGGTGTGGCGTTGCCATATCGACGCTTCTCGTCCCAATCGCGCTGTCTGGAAACACCTGGCGGCCGGCATCGCGGATTATGAAGCGACCATCTTTTCCATGGCCTCGTTTACTCGGCCATTGAATCGACCCATGTTCCTTATTCCCCCCTCGATTGATCCGTTGGCGGTGAAGAACTCGCCGCTGGACGATGTGGAGAGGATCGCGATTCTGGAACGCCTGGGAATCGATCCCGAGCGTCCCATGCTGTTGCAGGTGTCGCGCTTCGATCGCTTCAAGGATCCGCTGGGTGTTGTCGAAGCGTTTCGTCTCGTAAAGCCTGCGCACCCCGAGCTGCAATTAGTTCTGGTCGGCGGCCCTGCCGACGACGATCCCGAAGGGGCCGAAGTCTTGAACGAAGTTCTGGAGCGCGCCGGCGACGATCCTGATCTGCACGTGCTTTTGCTCCCGTCGGACTCGCATCGCGAGATCAATGCGCTGCAGCGTTCGGCCGTGGTCGTCTTGCAAAAGTCGCTCAAAGAAGGATTTGGACTGACGGTGACCGAGGCCTTATGGAAGGGCAAGCCGGTGATCGGCGGCGCCTCGGGTGGTATCGCCTTGCAGGTACACGACTATCAGACTGGTTTCCTCGTCCATTCGCCCGCCGGCGCCGCTTATCGCATCCGCTACCTGCTCCGCTATAACGACAAGCGAGCGCGGATGGGGGCCACCGGACACGAATTTGTGCGCGAGAATTTTCTGCTCACCAGGCATCTGCGCGATTACTTTTCGATGCTGCTGTGGCTAGATCACCCAGGTACAGATGTACTGGCGGCTTGACCTGCCGTACTACCTACAAGGCCGTCGTCCTGCTCGTGCGGAAGCGCCGATACTGGCGTCATCCCCGCACGAGGACGGCGAGCGGAAATTGGCCCAGCAACTCGGCTAAGCTAGCGCGGGAATCTAATCCGTGTTCGGCGCTGGTAAGCACATTCACGAACGTACCGCTCATCTTGCAGGGCAATTCAATGTGCGTGTCCGCCCATACCTCCTCGCCACAGGGGAGCAAGCTGGCGCCGGGGGCGTCGAGGTCGAGTTGCACAAGGCGAGCTACCAAGCGAGGTACGACGACCAAAACGGCCGGCTGCGCCGCGGCATCTTTGGTATTTGCCACGCGCGCAAATGCCACGACGTGCTCCGCCTTAATACCGTGCGTGGCCAACGGCATGTAGACCGCATTGCTGAAAAACGGATCCAAACGCCGCCGCAGCTCCAACAGGCGCCACGTCACGTAAAGCTTGGTTCGCGGGTCCGAGAGGTTTTGAGTTAAATCGTGAACTAATCTCTGGCAACTCGCGCTGTCGCCGTCCACCGCCTGCGAGACTTTCGCCAACAGTTGTTCATGTGCGCGGAAATCGACCGGCTGCCGATTGTCAGGATCGACAAGGCGGAAGGCCCATGTCTCCTGCCCTTGGTAGATATCAGGAAACCCGGGACAAGTGAGCTTGAGCACCAGTTCGGCCAGACCGTTGACCAGGCCTAAAGTCGCGAGCGGCAGCTGCCATTTGCGCAAGTCGGCCAAAAACCGATTCTCGCGCCGATCGTCCAGAACTTTCGACACAAAATCTTGGACGGCGCGGTCGTACGCCTCGTTTGGATTGATCCAACTGGTTCGCTGCTTGGCTTCGTGCACCGCCTTATCCATGTACCGACCCATTCGTTCAGTCAGGGTCGCCTCGGTCAGGGTCGGGCCGTTATCGTGCTCGCCATTATCGAGAGGAAAGATCCCCAGCAGACTCTGGTAGAACAGATACTCGTCGTTGCGGCTGGGCGCGGTAAGCCCATCGACTTCTACATGGCGGCGCCGATTCAATCGCAGCCAACGTTGCACGGCAGTGCGCCATGGTCGCGGCAGTTCCGCCAGCAGATGAAGCCGAGCACGCACATCCTCGCTGCGTTTGGTGTCGTGCGTGCTAGAGGCTAGCATCGCCTGAGGAAAAGTGCTCGCGCGCTCTTTATTCCAAGCGTGGAACGCACTGGGTGCCACGCTCGGCGCTTCGGGACCGTTGCCCACCTCGTTCACCGACAGCAAGGGACAATAAACGTAGAACGTCGTATCCTCGACCCCCTTGGCCATGACCGGGCTGGTCACCTGTTGAAATCTCCCGGCAAACAACTCGCGCTGATGGATCGCGGCCTCGCTCAGTCCCGGCGGATGGACCAGCAATAGTACATCACGAACAAAATCAAACACGCCGGGGTCCGTCGCCGGGCTCCGCCGCTTGGCAAGGGCCACTGCCTGCGCCACGAAATGCCGATCGCGCTGCGAGACGCCCGCCGGCCCTGGGTAGATTCGATAGACCGGGAAACAGACCAGAATCTCGCGTAACGCGTAGCGAAGCATATTGAGCGTGAAATCACGCGTGCGGCGATGCTGTTCCGAAATCCTGTTCAGATGATGGGCCAGCATTTGCAACTCGCCCGACATCGCCACCCGCAAGATCAACGACTTGCTGTCGTAGGCCACTTCGGCAAACGTCGCCGTCTCGCCGACCAGGCGAGCGTAGTCCCGCTTCAACTGCCGCCAACCATCGTCGGGCAAGAACAAGCCATCACACATTTGCTGGAAGTCATAACCCGTCGTACCGGCCACGGGCCACGACTCGGGCAGCGGCTCGTGCGGCCCGAGGATCTTTTCGACCAGGACAAAGAGGGGAATGTTATGCATCCCAGCGGCCGCCGTCGGCACGGCTTGCGCCGCATTCTCGGTACCCTCACCGGCTGCCGCGGCATGGACGTCACGGCCGAGAATGGCACGCCAATCGTCCGGTCCCGGTCGCGGCAGCCCCAGACGGTCGCACAGCGCGATGATAGTTCGCGGCGCCAGCTCCGTATCATCTGCGGCGTCGGGCGAGGAATCCCCCATCGCGTCAGGCACATGGTTCCCGTCGGCCGACGAAACAGTCGCTGGTTGTGATTCTGCGGCGACTCTCTTTGCACCTGTAACCGATGTGGTTTCCTTTAGCGCCCGCGCGACTAACTCTGCCAAATAGCCCCACTGCAGGCGCCACAAATATTGCTCGGGTGCAAACAACCCGTCGATATGGTCCACACGCAGGCCGGCCACCGCCGTTTCGCCCAACAAACGCAAAATCAATCGATGCGTATCATAGAAGACGTCGGGGTCCTCCACGCATAGCGCCGTTAGCTCGTTGATATCGAAGAAACGGCGATAATTCACCTCGTCGCCCGCGGCTTTCCAGTGGCACAGCCGGAAGACCTGCGCCGCCAGCAAGCCGTCGAGCTCGTCGAAGCTGGCGGGATCACCGAGGGTGCCGTTGATCGCGGCAACGTTGTCGTCGATGAAGCTCCGAATCACTTCCGAGCGCGCGGCCAAATCACGCAAACGTCGCTTTACAACCTCCTTGTCCCGCTGCCGCTCGACGACCGCCTCAGTTGTCGTCGCAGTGCGTGATGGCAAATGATCGAACGCCGTGAGAATGCTTTCATAATCGGCAAGCGCTTCGGCATCGTCCGCGAGCGCCGTGCGCAATTCGTCGAGTCGGCGTGCCAAGACCAGCGGCGCCGTCTTCGGATCGACCGGCAGCGTGCGCTCGCCCAGGCGTATCGATAGCGCGCCCTGTTGGAACTCCACGCGGATATCGCCCGCTTCGAGTGCGTCTCCGAATTGCCGTCCCAGAACCGGTAGCAATACCCGGCCGTTGAGCTCTTGTTTCACGGGTTGCCATTCCACGTCGAAGTACTTCGCGAACGGCGAACTAGGACCATTTTCGAGCACGTCATTCCACCACAGATTCGAGGAGTGCGTGCTCATGTGATTTGGCACAATGTCTAAAATCAACCGCATCCTCTGCTCGCGTACCGCGGACTGAAACACGTCCCACCCTTCTTGTCCGCCCAGTTCTGGATCGAATTCTTGCTGACTGCAGGCGTCATAGCCGTGCTCGCTTCCCGGCCGCGCGCGCCCTAGGGGCGAGGCGTACACGTGCGATATCCCAAGAGCCCTCAGGTAGGGAACCGCGGAGGCTGCTTCACGAAATCCAAAACCGTTGTGGAATTGCAATCTGTACGTGGCGCGCGGCGCCACCTTACGTCGCGCGATCTCCGCCAGGACCACGTCGACAACCGTCTGCTGCGCCCCATCGCCCTTTTTTTGTGACGTCGTCGGCGGGAGGTGATCGAGTTTCGTAACCTGGCTCGTTTCAGGCACTCCTTGGATAACACCCGCCACAGCCTGCCGCTTTGCGGTTGAAGCATCCTCGGGCCAACTGGTCGTGCGCTTGCTGCTGGGCATTTGTTTCGTGCGCCTTTCGAGGTCTGAGGCGAACCCATCCGGGGGATAACTACCTGCTACTTTTTCGATGCTTGCGCGATCGGCAACGTGAAGGCTCTTTCCGCTGGTCGTCAGACGGCCACTGCGGATTCCGTTTGATCATATGCCGATAGGCCGGCCAAAAAGTCCGCAAATCTTTTAGGCCCCCGGGCCAATGCGCGGCGCTATTGGGACCGCCGACCCGCGGCGATTGCCTGCAACGCAACACCGATGCCAATGTGGCCGCATTCCTCGTCGGTTCTATTCCGCAGGACGACAATCCAGGGATTGTGCCCGCGATTGCGGGACCTCAGACCGGCACAGCGTTTGCGTCGCTGCATTCCGACCGCAAGGATCAAGTTTCGACCGCCACCGCTGTCGGTGATCAGCCGTTCGCCATCAAACGCCGGGGACTCATGCAATGTCAAAACTGCTCGTGATCGACGACGATCGGACGGTCTTGCACATGATCAGCCAGGCCTTTCGCGACTCGCCCGTTACCGTACTTACCGCGCAAACGGCCGAGCAGGGTCTGGCACTTATTGCCGAACGGCCGGATGTGGTGCTGCTCGATATCGTCCTCCGCGAAGGGTCGGGCTTGGACCTCGTTCACCAAATTCGCCAGCTCGACGCCAAGCTGCCGGTGATCTTTATTACCGGCCGGGGCTCGAGCGACACGGCGATCGAAGCGATGAAGCTGGGGGCTTACGATTATCTGCTCAAACCGCTGCACTTGCCCAAGCTTCGCGAGTTGGTCGATCGGGCGTTGAAAATCCGCGATTTAATGCAAGTGCCGGTCGAGGTGACAACCGGTGAGTTCTGCGAACCCACCGGCGACGAATTGATCGGCCGCAGTCCACAAATGCAGGAAGTTTTCAAGGCGATCGGTCGAGTCGCGCCACAAGACGTGACGGTACTTATCCATGGCGAGAGCGGCACCGGCAAAGAATTGGTGGCCCGCGCCATCTATCATCATAGCCGCCGTGCTGACAAACATTTTCTGGCGGTGAATTGCGCCGCAATCCCTGAAGCATTGCTGGAAAGCGAGCTGTTCGGGCATGAAAAAGGGGCCTTCACCAGCGCCGATCAGCGGCGCATCGGCAAATTCGAGCAATGTTCCGGCGGCACGATCTTTCTCGACGAAGTCGGTGACATGGCGCCGCTCGTGCAAAGCAAAGTGCTGCGCGTCTTGCAAGAACAACGTTTCGAGCGCGTGGGCGGGGGGGAAACCATCCAGACCGACGTGCGCATCATCGCCGCCACCAATCGCGATCTGAAACAGATGGCGGCCGATGGCGAGTTCCGCGAGGACCTCTACTATCGGCTGAATGGCTTTTCCATCAAGTTACCGGCGCTGCGCGATCGGGGCGAGGATGTGCAATTGCTGATCCATCGCTGCCTGCAACGGTTCAATAGTGAAATCGGTAAGGACGTGCGCGGGCTGACTCCGGACGCTTTGGAGTTACTTACGTCTTACCCCTGGCCCGGCAATGTGCGCGAACTCGAGGCGGTGGTCAAGCAGGCCCTTCTGCAAAGCACGGGGCCGCAGATCCTGCCCGAGTTTTTGCCTGACGTCGTGCGCTTTTCGGAAGAGAAGGGAGTGCCAGCGGCCCCGGTAAACGTTGCCAGCCCGGCCAGCGATCTGGAAGCATTTGTCGATGGCCGACTGCAGAAACGCTCGAATGATTTGTACGCCGAGGCGATCGCGATGGTTGATCGGTATGTCCTGACGCGGATTCTACAGCACACCCGCGGCAACCAATCACAAGCCGCCAAAGTGCTCGGCATCACCCGCGGTAGCTTGCGCAATAAGCTGCGCACTCTGCACAGTGCGCTGGGAACCACGGTTACGGTCGACGGCGATCTCGACGACCAATCCGCCCATGAAGCGTCGGTGGCGCGTTAATTGGCGCTATCGCAGCAGGATATGGCTGGCCCCAAAGGTTGGCACAGGAAGTGCAATAAATTGATTGCTCATGGGCGTTTCAAATGCCCATCATATCCAGCATAAAAGGAGGATCGATCATGGTTCGGAGATTCGTACTCGTATTGGCAACTGCGGCTGTACTACTGGTCGGCATGGCTCCCGAACCGACGAATGCACAGGTTGTGGTGTATCGACGTCCCTACGCGCGCGCTGCTTATCGCCGCGCCTATAGGCCTTATTATGCTCCCTATTATGGCCCGCGCGCTTATCGCGGCTATCGTTATTGGTAAGGCGTCCTCCGAACATTGACTTGTAGGTGCGCCAGGAGCGCAGCGTGCAGGCCGGTGAGCACGCCGAGTTGGGGCGCCAATCCGTTTTATTTTTTCGCGGCAAAGATGGCGATATTGCGCATTGTGTACCCACCCTACGACATTCGCTTCCCTGCCTGACCCAAGGACGCGCGGAAAGCCGAGGTGGGGACACGATGGCGCGGAGCACCAAAACAAATCGCAATGAAAGTCACCACTATTCAATGCCTCGGCATTTTCGCGCTGTTGTATGGCGTTCTCTTGTCGAACAACCTGTTTGCCACCGAGGCAAATGTCACGACGATCGCCGCCGAGGGTACATCGGCCCCTTCGGCAGTGGAAAAGGTCACCACGCCCACCAGCCCTCCGGCGGCGAAGGTGCAAGTGGCGCCGCTTGCTCATGACGATGAGATCCGCCGACGCCTGATCAAGATTCTCGATATCACCGGCCGGTATTCCCAAGTCAAAGTCGAGGTCAAGGAGGGCGTGGTCTTTCTCACCGGCCAGGTCCAGCTTGATGAACATAAGGCATGGGCCGGCGAACTGGCCCGCAATACGCAAGATGTCGTGGCGGTGATCAACGAGTTGGATGTGGCAGCCCCATCGGCCTGGAATTTTCAACCGGCAGCCACCAGCCTCGAGGAAATGCGCTACGGCGCGATACGAGCCCTGCCATTCATGGCGTGCGCTGTCGTGATTTTGCTCTTGGCTTGGGTTTCGGCCCGGGTTGTCACCCGCTGGATGCGCGTCGCCCTGACCCAGCGGATTCCGGCTGCGTTACTGCGCGAGGTGTTCGCCCGGGCGTTCGGCTTTCTGGTTTTGCTGGCCGGCATCTATCTCACGCTTCGTATCGCCAACCTCACGCACCTGGCTTTGACAATCGTAGGAGGGACTGGCCTGCTGGGTTTGGTTCTTGGCGTTGCCTTCGGCAACATTACCGAGAACTTTTTGGCCAGCATCTTCCTCAGCATGCAGCATCCGTTTCAGGTTGGCGATTTGGTCGAGGTGGCCGGCGTGGTCGGCTACGTTCAGCGCTTAACGACTCGCACGACGGTCAGCATGACACTGGACGGCAACGAAGTGCAGATCCCCAACTCTACGGTTTACAAGAGCGTGATTCGCAATTTCACGACCAGCCCGAATCGTCGTGATGATTTTACCATTAGCATTCCCCGTAACGCGTCGATCGACGACGCACAGCAACTGGCGATGGACGTGCTGGAACACCATCCCGCCGTACTGCACGACCCGGAATCTCTCGTGCTAGTCGATTCGATGACAGATACCACGGCTGTGCTGCGCGTCTATTTCTGGCTCAATGGCAAAGAGCACAGTTGGTTGAAGGTTCGTTCTTCGGTCATACGCCTTGTGCAGCAAGCCTTGCGGCCCATCGAGCAATCAGCGGTGATAGAGCCAGACGCTGCTCCGGCCGAGAAAAGTTCCATTCCGCGCCGCTCTGCGAAACGAAAGCGTCAAAGTGGCTCTGATCACTCGGCCAAGACCGAAGCTCGTTTAGCGCACAGCAGCCCAGCCGCGATCGCCAATCGCGCCGAGGGCAAACTCGGCACGGAGGCCGACCAGATCGAAGAGCAGGCCCATGAGGCGCGCCGGGACGACGGGGAGAACCTATTGAAACCGGCTCCCACCGACGCGGCTGGCGAGCCGCACGATGTCTCGTCGCCCGTGCGTGCGTGAAACGCCCGCGTTCCCCGGTTGTTCATCAATCACCGTGGGTTCTTTCCGTTCGCATCAACAGCGATTGCCGCGGAATCGCTGAAGATTCCGCAAACGGCACGCGAAGTGCAAAGCATGTAAGACGGTCGCACAGGCGATGTGCCGGCATCGTTGACGACCAGACGGACGGTGGGTCAGCACAATACCCTTCTTCATATTCGAAAGCGAATGTTATGGCCACGCTATTGCTTCTCATCCTGCTGCTGATGGTTATCGGCGCTGTTCCGGCGTGGCCCTACAACACCGGCTGGGGGTATTACCCCTCAGGTGGTCTGGGATTGGCATTGGTGATCGTCCTGCTGTTGGCTTTATTCGGCGCCATTCCTTGGAACTTCTAGCCGGAGTAATCCCCCGAGCACATCAACGTCATGCAGCCCTGTTATCACGGCGTTTTAGAGATCGCACTACTTCCGGTTGGCTCATTTGTTGGTAACACACACCTAATTTGTTGGAGACTTTGCCATGAGATTCTTGCTTTGTTTCGTCGTACTTTTCGCTGGAGTGTCTCTGGTAGGTTGCGAGAAGGAAGCCAAAGTCAAGAAGCAAGTCACTGTGACTTCGCCCGAAGGATCAACCACCAAAACTACGGAAACGACGATCGAATCGAAGGGGAAGAATCCTCCGACGGTCGACGGTCAGTCCGTTCCGAGCCCCTAATTCTTCATGGATCTGCCCTGGTGCGATGCCAACTCATCAAGGTGCCTTTGCGCGGGCACCTTGGTGGGTTGTGCGCTATGGCCCGTTTGCTTTGGTAGCCGCTATGCGACGAGGAGAAGCAGTGGGGGAGCAACTCTGTAGGATTTGTAGGAACTGAGCAATGATTCGTAAATTGGCCGCAGGAAGCTATCGCCTTTACTCGCGAAAGAAGAATCCCAAGACCGGCCGCCGACGAAACCTAGGCACCTTCACGACTCGCGCCGCGGCAGAAAAGCACGAGCGCGAAGTGCAGTACTTCAAGCGCCACTAAGCCGCATCAGATTGCATGGGTCGGAGAGTTCGCCGGCTCGGACGTAAGTCATGCACTGGGACGGAAAGCCGCCATGAAGATCGCGCAAATTGCTCCGCTCTACGAGAGTGTGCCTCCGAAACTCTACGGCGGCACCGAGCGCGTGGTCTCCTTTCTTACCGAAGAGTTAGTCCGTCAGGGACATGACGTAACGCTATTTGCTAGCGGCGATTCGATCACGGCCGCCGAATTAGTACCGGTGGGCGAAAATTCCTTGCGTCTGAACGAGAATTGTGTCGACTCGCTTGCCCATCACATCCTGCTCGTCGAGCGCGTGGCGCGCTGCGCTTCCCAGTTCGACATTTTGCACTTTCATATCGACTATTTGCACTATCCAGTCTCACGTCGCGTACCTGTTCCACAGGTAACGACGCTGCACGGTCGGCTCGATATTCCCGACCTGCCGCCGCTCTATCGCGAGTTCAAGGATATGCCCGTCGTTTCGATCTCAGACAGTCAGCGCGAGCCTTTGCCCGGTGCCAGATGGCAAGCCACGATTTACCACGGCCTGCCGACGAACTTGCTGGAGTTTCACCCCAAGCCAGATGACTATTTGGCCTTTTTGGGTCGCATCTCGCCCGAAAAAAGGGTCGATCGAGCGATCGAGATTGCCAAACGCGCACGTATGCCGCTCAAAATTGCCGCCAAGATCGACAACGTCGATAAAGACTATTTTGAAACGCAGATCAAGCCGCTGTTCGGGCAATCGCACGTCGAATTCGTCGGCGAGATCAATGACGACCGGAAGAACGATTTTTTGGGACGGGCCCGTGCGCTATTGTTTCCGATCGACTGGCCCGAGCCGTTCGGTCTGGTAATGATCGAAGCGATGGCCTGCGGAACTCCGGTCATCGCATTCCGTCGCGGGGCCGTGCCCGAGGTAATCGACGAAGGGGTCACAGGCTGCGTTTGCGATAGCGTCGACGATGCCGTCGAGCGCGTCAAGCTGATACCCAATTGGGACCGCAAGCGCTGTCGGGAACAATTCGAAGCGCGTTTTTCCATCGAGCGGGCGGCGCGCGAGTACGTTCGACTTTTCGAAAAGCTCCGGAACCCGGGAGGAGCAGATGGACGAGATCATCGAGGTCAATAATGAATTCTATATTCTCGCCACATCTTCGCGCAGTGACGACCACTCGCGTGTCCTCAAGCACGACGATGCTTTCGCAGTTTTCGATCAATACGGAGATATCCAACCCGTAGGCCTCGGAGAGGAAGGACTTTATTTCGGCGGGACGCGTTTCATCAGCCGCCTGAAGCTGACCCTCAATGGTCGGCAGCCACTGCTACTTAGTTCGACTGTCTTGGAAGACAATTCCCTGCTGACCGTGGATCTGGCTAACCCAGATCTGAAGTCTGGCGAGCAGATTGTACTTCCTCGCGAGAGCGTGCATATCTTGCGGTCATGCTTCCTATGGCGGGGTGCCTGCTATACGGCACTGCGGGCGCGCAACTATGCTTTGCACGACGTGCAAATGTCGTTGCGTGTGTCGCTGGAAGCTGATTTCGCCGATATTTTCGAGGTCCGCGGCACCAAGCGCCAGGCGCGCGGCGTGCTGCTGCCTCCGGAAGTGGGGAAGGATCGACTGACGCTCGCTTATCGCGGGCTCGACGATGTCGTTCGCCGTACAAAACTAACTTTCTCCCCCACGCCCGACCGACTGAATGCGACGGCGGTGTGGTACGACGTTCAACTCGGCGCCAACGAAGAACGCACCTACTACATCACCGCGGCCTGCCAGACGAACCACGCGCACGAAATCGCGCATTTCGACCAGGCCAGCGCCCATTCTCAGCAGGAATTTCAAGACGCGCGTCGCGACGACGCCATGATTTGGACGAGCAATGCCGTCTTCAATGCCTGGATCAAGCGCTCGGCTGCGGATCTGCACATGATGGCGACGCGAACCGACGCCGGACCCTACCCTTACGCGGGCGTCCCCTGGTTCAGCACCGTCTTCGGCCGCGATGGCATCATCACGGCGCTGGAATACTTATGGATCAATCCGGCCATGGCCCGCGCGGTACTCTCGTACCTGGCATCGCATCAAGCCGTGACGACGAGCGTCGAGCAGGATGCCGAGCCGGGCAAGATCCTGCACGAAACACGGCAAGGCGAGATGGCCGCGTTGGGCGAGATTCCTTTCGGCAAATATTATGGCAGCGTTGACGCCACGCCGCTGTTTGTCATGCTGGCCGGCGCTTACTACAACCGCACGGCCGACCAGGACTTTATCGCCACGATGTGGCCTCACATCGAGCGGGCCTTGGCTTGGATTGATCAATACGGCGATCAAGATGGAGACGGCTTCGTCGAATACGCGCGTCAGTCCAAGCACGGCCTGGTATCGCAAGGCTGGAAGGATTCTTTTGATGCCGTCTTTCATGCCGACGGGAGCCTCGCCGCGCCACCGCTGGCATTGGCCGAGGTGCAGGGATACGTGTACGCGGCCCGCACGGCGGCCGCGCAACTGGCCGAGGTGCTGGGTCTCTACCCGCGGGCCAAGGAACTGTGGGACGCCGCGAACCAATTGCGCGATGCGTTCGACGCCGCCTTCTGGTGCGACGACTTGAAGACCTACGCGCTTGCGCTCGACGCCCATAAGCGGCCCTGCAAAGTGCGCGCTTCCAACGCAGGGCACGATCTTTTCTCGGGGATCGCCCACCCCGAGCGCGCGCCATTGGTGGCAAAAACACTGTTGAGCGAGGATTCTTTTTCCGCCTGGGGCATTCGCACTGTCAGCACAGCCGAGGTGCGTTACAACCCGATGGCCTATCACAATGGCTCAGTCTGGCCGCACGACAATGCCCTGATCGCCCACGGGTTCGCTCGTTATGGCTTGCAACACGAAGCTTTACAGGTCATGCACGGGCTGTTCGATGCCAGCACGTTTTTTGAATTGCACCGCATGCCCGAGCTATTCTGCGGTTTCGCGCGGCGATCTGGCGAAGGCCCCACGTTGTACCCGGTGGCCTGCTCGCCGCAATCCTGGGCCGCGGGCGCCGTGTTCTTTCTGCTGCAATCGTGCCTGGGACTGTCGATCGACGCGCCACGCCGCCAGGTGCGCTTTTGCCGCCCTGCCCTGCCCGAGGCGCTGACCTGCGTGACGATCAAGAATCTGCGGGTGGGGAACGCCGTGGCAGATCTCGTGCTGGATCGCTACTCACACGATGTGGGAATCAGCGTCACGCGCAAAGAAGGCGACCTTGAGATCGTGGCAATCAAATAAATGGGGGGCTGAACTGCCTTTTCTGTTTATACGGGGCGCTGGCATGGATGGCCTCGCTCAGGACGGTCTGTGCTGCCAGAAGCCGATGGCACTGCCCAACTCCCAGGAATTGCAAGACTTACGGTGGTGTCCTTGCTCCTGGCACGCCACTTGCTTCCTGCAGGGAGTGAGATCGCAGAGGGCGTTCAAAACACACACCAGACAGCAACTTCATCGAAGCTGTCCCCCTTTTGAAGGAGAATCGAAATGGAATCGCTCATCTACATCGCGCCGGTTGCCGCCGCGGGTT
>DASXEJ010000354.1 GCA_036490175.1 Pirellulales bacterium
GCAGTCAAGATGTGGCGCTGCAGCGCACGCGCCGGTCGATCAACGAGCGGCTGCATCTGCGCCTGTGGTTGACGCCGCTAGTGTTCGACGGCAAGCCGGTCTGGGTCGGGCAGGTGAGCCGCGATATCGGCATTCGTTTCACACATAAGACCTGGAACCTCACCACGCATCGGATCGATCCCGACACGGACGAGTCGCGCGATTACGTGATTGAAGACCTGTTCCAGGCAGAGCGAATCGAAGCCGCCGGATATGTCGACGGAGTGGGGGCCTGCGACAGCTTGGCCCCTCGTCACAATCTCACCGGCGACCATTACTACACCGATGGCAAGCGCGCGGTGATCATGCTGTCGCCCACGCGTACGAACCCGCGCTTTGTAGCGCTCAGTTAAGAGGCGCCTCAAAGCGATCCGCACGTTGGGCAAGCGGAGCTGCCTGTCTCCGCCAGCGCCGATCGACAAGCTTATTTCGCGGCGGCCGGTGTCGCTCGTGAATTCGCGCGGAGCTTTTCGATCAGAAAGGCCACCACTTTATCGGCCTGCTCTTCTCGATCCCCTTGTTCCTTATCGCTCAGAATCAGCAAGCACTCGACGCCGGACTGTTTGCAGCGATCCGCCAGCGCAATCGAATGCTTGGGATGGTGTACATAGAGACCGCGGTCCTGATAATCTCCGCTGGGCATCGAGCAGGCCACGGCTACCGGCGGGTCATCGGCCGAGATCAACCCAATCATGCTGCAATCTTTCATGATCTTGTCCGCCTCGGCTGTGCCGGCTTCTGCCGCCGAGGCAAAGTTATAGAATTGCAGCCGCTCTGACTCGGGCCGCTGGAAGGGCGACGGACCGAGCACCGCCGCCCAGTCGCGCAGATCGTACGACACCTGACCGTTCAACGAGCCTGCCGCCGCGAGCCGTGTCGACTGCCGCAGCACCGGATCGCTCGACTGTGGGTCGGCCAGGTCATCGTGGAAGGCAAGCCATAGACTGGTCCCCGCGCCGGCTGATCCGCCGTAACAAGCAATCCGCGCCGGATCGATGTTCCAATCCGTGGCCCGACTGCGAATGTACTGAATCGCTCGCGCGGCGTCGCGCAGAATATCCTGAATCGGGGCATGCTCGCGGAAACGATAATTGATCGACGCGAACGACACGCCCGCGTCCAGGCATTGCCGGATTACGGCGCGACCGCGGACCTGCGACTTGTCGCCATTGATGAATCCACCGCCGTGAATAAATACCACGAGCGGCGTGGGCTTGTCCGATTTGGCTTTCCACAGATCAAGCACGTTTCGCTCGTGCGGTCCATAGGCGGCGTTTTCAACATCCGGCGCCGGTTTCTTCGGCTCGGCGGCGACCGCGGACCAGCCCGAATGCAACAGGACCAAGCACAAAGAAAACGCCCGGACAACCTGGCCAGACAACGAACAAGGGTTATTCATGGTGGCGCTCCGCTAGTGCCTCGATAATCAGAAATGCGATGTTGCTTGATGAAACACCGACCGGTTCCGGACGGGTCGGAACTTCGGCCCACTTTAAGCGACGCGGTAGAGTCGCGGTCGGCTGAGTTTCACCGAATTCAGTATCATCTCAGCGGCAAATACGATCCATCCAGCGGGAAAGCGCAAAACCCCTCGTCCCGCAGACAGTCCACAAAGCTCTCCGGCCCGTGCGTGCAATACACAACGCGCGGCGCCACGCGGGCCACGGCCGATAACAGATCGTCGTAGTCGGCATGGTCCGAAAGCGGTATGGCGTGGTCCACCCCCAGCCGACGGGCCGAGTTCGTGGCCCAGCCGGTCACGGCGAACGTCACCGGCGCGGGTATCCGCCCCAGATCCGCGGGGCTATGGCGGCGCGGCGGCACGATCACCGCGTAACCATCGCGCGGTTTGCCGCGATACAGCTCGAATTCCCCCAAATCCACGCCGCAGGCAACATAAACAAGACTGATCTCGTGAATGTCTCGATGCTGCAGCACGCCGATGCCGGCCGCCGTCAGCAGCGCCGTTACTTCCTGCGACTTGCCGAGCGTGTAGGCCTGGACGACCGGGGTCATGCCACGAGCCAGAACGCCGCGCACCAGGTCGATCAATTGGCCCACAGCCTCGTCCCGCGGTATGTGGCGATTCTCGGGCGTGCCGTAAGTACTTTCGATCACCAGGATATCGGCCGACGGCAATTCGGCTCGCTCGGCCGTGGCCGATTCGGCCAGCTTGAAATCTCCGGTATAGAGCAGCGTCTGCTCGCCGTCGTCGGCCAGCAGCATGGCTGAGCCCAGACAATGCCCGGCCGGATATGTCGTCAGCCGCAGCCCGCCCCAGTCGAGCGTCTGGCGATACGGCATCTCGACCACGGGCCGTCGCCCCATGCGAGCATGATAAAGCCGCGCCGTTTGCGGGGTGCACAGCGCCAGCTCGTGCCGAGCCATGTGATCTTGATGCGCGTGCGAGATAAAACCGCGCGGCTGCCGCCGGCGAAAGTCGACCGCCAGATCGGCCCTGGTCAACTTCAAGCCGCGATCATAATGAAACATCGCGCCGCCTTACGTTGCATTCGTCGGGCGAGAGCATTCCGCGCGCCCCAGCGAGCCCCGCTGCCGCCAGCCGGCACGCACCAAACCTCAATGGCGTCACCTCGGGTATCGGATGACGCCGCTGCTACCGACTTGGACTAATGCCGCACCGGAGGCGCCAATTTGCCGGCCACCGACAGTCCGGCACCTCTCCAAACGCGATCGAGCGATTCGCCCACGCGCTTCACGGCCGCTTCGCGGCGCATGCCCTTTAGTTGCTCGGGATGGGGAGCGGGCGTTACGGGTCCGTCAAATCCCATTTCCGCAAGTGTCACCAAGGCGGCCGCCGAATCGATGGCGCCACCGTCGCCGGGCAGCATGCGCTGATTCGACTTGAGATCGGCCGGCGCAACGTCTGACGGCGCATCGGCGAGACGCACGGCCACCAACCGTTCGCCCCCCAACTTGCGCACGGCGTCGAGCGCGCCTCCCGTGACGTGCAAGTCCCACAAATCGACAATCATGCCGACATTTTTTGCCGGCACGCCCATCAATAGCATGAGCAGCGCGTCGAGCGAATGAATGAACTCGAAAGCCTTCCCCACGCGCGCCTCGGCCGCAGCCGTAAACCCTACGCCCAGGCGAATGCCGTGAACCTCGAGAGCTTTGGCCAACTCGGTGAGTCGTTTGCGGCCCGTTTCGAAATTTTGATGGAAAGGGGCCTCGTCACTGGCTGGTTCGATCCAGGTTAGCGCACGGCGAAATCCCCCTTCGGCAGCCCCCGGCGCCCAGGTGGGCAACAGTGCCATGTCCTCGCGGAACGTGGTCTCGTCCGCCTGCCAACGCGTGGGCAACGTAAAGCCGCCGATCTGCAACTTGGCGCTATCGAGCAACCGCTTCGCGTGGGCCAGGCCGTGCGATTTGACTTGATCGGCAAACTCTACAAAGTCGAGATCGAGACCGCGAAATCCAAACGACAACGCCAGCTCGATCAATTCACTCTGACGCCCCGATATGGCCAAGGCCTGGGGGCTCAGATTCTTGAACATCCGCACTCCTCCGCTGCTCTACTGCCGGGTTCACTTCAGCTGGGTCCACGGCCGTCGGCACAACTGCCGTCGGCGCCACTACTGGTGGTTTAGCTGCTGATGGGGCAACTGCTGCCCGAATTGTCACGTTCCTGAACGTGCCACACGCATTATGGCAAATCGGCACAGCTCTTCAACCGCAACTGCGCGTGCCAGCACCAGGCAGCATGGTCGCGGATTCTCCCAGATCCACAACCGGCTAACGCTCTGTCCCCCATGAACAACAAAGATCGCCGAGCCCTTGACAAGTTGCGAGCAAGGGAACGTTCGTAGGGCCTGTTAACCGCGCTGCTGGCCACGACCCTCTCAGTCCGCCCGCGCACGATCCGCAGGCAAGAGGAACGACGCAATCCTAAAACGTGGCTGCCGGCTGGCGTGGTCATCATGCTTTGCGCCGTGATGCATTGCCAGCAACGGCAGATTGATGACATGACTGTGTTGGTCAACGTAGCTGAGGCGGCTGCAATTGACCGGATAGGCAGCAATGCACGCGAGACGTTCAGGAACGTCGCCTAGAAGCTAGGCAGTTGATCGGAGACGACCCCAGGTCACCGGACTACGGTTACCTGGGGTCGCTGTGTTTGCGGGTCGGAATTACGCGTCCATTGTACGCGGCCGGAACGCACCGATAGACAGGACTATCGACTATAGGTGCGCTCTACAGCGCGCGACACCCAACGGCCTTGATTTACTACTACCCACGCTCCCTTCTTTCTTTGCAGTATCAGATAGGTCCCGCCACCATCCAACGGACCACGCACTTCACCTAGTTCAACTTCCACGTCGCCATTCTTGGCTTCCTCGATTCCGAGCATTTCCTCGCTAATGTTGTTCTTCTTGCAGTAATCCTTGACTACGCGCCAGATTTCGCGAACCTCCTCGGCAGAGAGCTTGCCCATTACCTCGAAAGGTGGCCTTTCGGGTCGAATTGTCTCTGGAAATAAAGCAGTGACCCGTTCATTGTTTTCGGTGCGACCAAGATAATCGATAGGCAAAATCAATTGCGCTACGGATATGTCGCCCATCAGCCTTCGCCAAATGGGAATCGACGGTGGGAATGCCACGTAATCCGCAACGTCTTCGGCAAGCCAAACCCCGCCTCCAAGGCCGGCGACTTCGTCGATTGCTGCGCGGCGCTGCCTGACATAGCTCAGCTCCCACGCGAGCCACAGTGCAATCACCGTTCCCACACCAAGCATCGTCCCCAATGAAAACTGATACCAGCGGCGGCCGGTCCTACTGTCAGTAGACATGCGACCTATTGTACCGCTGACCGGCACACCGATTCCAGCGACTTAGACGAACGATACCGGGTCGCCTCGGGCCGTTGTGTCTTTGATCTTTGATCCGATCATTTCAAATCGGCCGGTGTTACTTGCCGACCTCTGCCTTCTCCCGCGCAATTTGAGCTTCCAACTCGAAGGCCTGGGCGCGCAGCACAGCAACAGGCGTACCTCGCGCGCCCTCTTGATGTGCCTTGGCTATCGCCTGCGATTGGCGAGCATTATCTATCGCGGCGTCACACGCCCTTATTCGCTCCTCTGGCGTGGTGGCGTATTCGAGCCGCGCGGCAAATAGCTCGCGGTCGGCGGAGAGAACGTCCGTATACTCTATACGCGCATTTTGATAGAGCTTCCTTGCGACATCGCACACCAGTCCTAAGACTTCCAACCGCTTCTCTTGAAGGTTCTTGATATTGGGGTTGATCTTCTCCGCTTCCTGTGACGAGACGCAATTGCAACATACGAACAGCACTCCCACGCTGATCGCCACCATACAAACCGCAAACTTAGGGGTCGGGCGCATTATTTCGATCTCCGATTACAAGATGTCACCGGGGCATCGCTGCCACGCTTCGACGAGTTTAGTGATCCGTGGCGCCAAAACCAAACGAAAACGACCCCGGCAGTCCTGACTGTAGGCTGCTCGTGTCTCGCACATCGCAAGCGCCCGGTCAGCTGTTGTCGTACTCGGTTATGACCGATGTACTTGGACGACGTGGGTTTACAAGCCGGCTAGCCATGATGCAAAAATGCACCGTCCGCCGTGATGACTTGGCTATACGTCCATCATAATCCGTCACGTGAGCTATATTTGACGACCGCTCGCCGCGGCCTTGCCAGGCGACCTGAATGATTCGCCGCCGAGGTAGTACGCGGTAGCCTTACCAACTTGTCGTCCATTCAACTGTCATTAGCAGGCCAGGCACATGGAATACTTGCGCATTATCATTCTCGGCGTGGTGCAAGGCATCACCGAGTTTTTGCCCATCAGTTCAGACGGTCACCTGGTCGTGGCTGACAAACTGGTCGAGGCCTTCTCGACCGTGCCCCTCACTGAACAGAACATTGTCGTCACGATCATTCTGCACCTGGGGACGCTGGCGGCGATCTTGATCGTCTATTGGCGACATGTCCTGGGTCTGCTGACAAACAATCGGCGCGTGATCGGCCTGCTCATCGTCGGTACGATTCCGGCCGCCATTGTCGGACTGTTGCTGGACAAGTACCTGGAAGATTACATGATCAATCCGTTACTCACCGGATTGCTGCTGCCGCTGAATGGACTGATCCTGTTGTTCATCGATCGCAAAAAGCCCGGCGAAGAATCGTATGAAACCTTGACCTATCGGCAGGCCATTTTTATCGGTTGCTGCCAGGCCTTTGCACCGCTGCCCGGCATCTCGCGCAGCGGCACCACGATTGCCGGCGGATTGGCTGCCGGACTGCGGCGCGAGGCGGCCGCCACGTTCTCGTTCTTGCTGGCGATACCTGCCATCTCGGGGGCCGGCGTGCTGGGCATCATCAAACTCGTCACCAAAGGGACCGACAACTTGCCCTCTGCGGGCGTGCTGATCTTGGGGGCCGTCATCTCGTTCGCCGTTGGCCTCGTTTCGTTGCGGCTCTTGCTGCGACTGCTCCGCGAGGGCTTGCTCGATCCGTTCGCCTACTGGTGCATCGCCTTGGGTATCGGCGTGGTCATCTGGCAACTGATGGGTTGAAGCGCGCCAAAGCGATCCCGCTGGAACGGCCGCCCGACCCTCGCGCTGTTCCGCACACGCTTCTGGTGTCGAGGCCTATTGCCGAGCAGCGCGTGTTACGCGACGCGCCGCCTGATGCGGAGAACTTGATCCGCAGAACGCGCTGATTACGCAGATAATAAAAAAGACAAAGTTGTCTCGACGGAACTCGGTAAGGCCATTGCAGCGCGCTCATTCTCAACGCGCTCTATGCTGCGAGATTTGCGAAATGCGCCCGCAATACGGGTGTCGATCGACACGCCTTACCGGTTACTTTGGCGGCGCTTGCGCGTACAGGGCTTCTAGTCGCGTCATCATTTCTTCGGGCGACACATCTTCGACGTGGCTCATCACGGTCCAGTGGTAGCCCCACGGATCGGTGACCGTACCGCTGCGATCGCCGTAGAACTGATCCTGCAAGGGACGTTTGACCGTCGCGCCGGCCTGCACCGCGCGCTCGAACGCCGCGTCCGCGTCTTCGACATACAGGCAAAAGCCGACCGTGTTTCCCTTCAGAGTTTGGGGCGAGCGGGCCAGCCCCATGTCCGATTCATCGGCCAGCATGACGATCGAGTCTCCGATGACGATCTCGGCATGCCCTACCCCCTTTCCGCCCGGCCCTGGCAATCGATAGCGCTCGCTGGCTCCCAGCGCGCGCTTGTAGAAATCGATAGCTTGTGCCGCATCAGGCAATGC
The DNA here is from genome assembly GCA_036490175.1 of Pirellulales bacterium. NCBI lineage: Bacteria > Pseudomonadati > Planctomycetota > Planctomycetia > Pirellulales > Pirellulales bacterium. The sequence continues at coordinate 7,315 of DASXEJ010000354.1, forward strand.
CAAGTAAATGTTCACCGTATGAAAACCATCGGGAATCGCCTTCAGCGGTGTGGTCATTGTTAGGTCCTCGTGAGCAAGAGACAGATATTCGGTGAGCGGCGCCCGTGGTATATCCGACCATCACCACGCACGCAACGGCTGGTTGCCAGGCAATTGTCGAAATCAAAAATGAGAGCAGAAAAGGGACACCTGGCCCCGCCGATGGTGTGACCTTTATGCGCGCCGGCGACACTTTGTCGACTCAACCGGCGGCCGTCGGCTCTTGCACCGCGGTCTGTTCTTCTGCGGGCGTCGGGCCAACCAGTCGACCATAGCGACGCAGCGTGGGAGCGAAAACGTACAACAAGGAAACGACCAACACCGTGCCGATACCTCCGCTCACTACAGAAAACGCCGCGCCGAAGGCCATGTCGCCACTTAGCCTGGCTGCGAGATCGGCCACGGCGCCGGACTCGAACGCGCCCAACTCGTTCGAGGCGCCGATGAACATGCCGTTGATGGCCGACACGCGGCCACGCATGGCATCAGGCGTTAAAAGCTGCACGAGCGTATGGCGAATCACGACGCTGATCGTGTCGAGCGCCCCGGCGACAAACAGCATGGCCAGCGACAAGGGAAACCATTTAGAGACGCCGAACACGATCGTGGCCACACCGAACCCCGCTACCGACCATAGCATCGTGCTGCCAGCGCGCTCCATCGGCGGCCGGTGCGCCATCACGATCGTCATCAGCACGGCGCCCAACGCCGGCGCTGCTTCCATCCAACCGAGACCGATCGGACCGACGTTCAACATTTTGTCCGACGCATAAATGGGCAATAGCGCGGCCGCCCCCCCTAGCAATACCGCAAACAGATCGAGCGACAGGGCGCCTAGCATCACCTTTTGCGACCAGACGAATTTTGCCCCGGCGGCCAACGATTGCGCCGTCAGCCCCTCGCTGGTGGGTGTGACGGGCCGCGAACGAATGGTCGAAAGCATGCCAAAGAACACGGCTGCCAACACCGCGTAGCACAGGTACACGGCCGCGGGGCCTGCGTCGCTGATATTGGTCGCGCCCGTACGCTCGGCCAGCTTGGCAAAGGCCGCGATCGTTAGCCCCCCAAGCGCCGGCCCCATGACAAATGCCAATTGAAAAGCTCCGGTGCTCCAAGTGATGGCATTGGGAAATCGATCGCGCGAGACGATCTGTGGCAGAAACGCCGCCCGCGCCGGCTGCGAGAATCCCCGGGCGACGCCGGTAATCATGACCAACAAATAGATGGCCCACACTTCGGAGCCGCGCAGCGAGACAAATGCTAATCCCAGCGAGGCCAGCGCCGTGCAAGCCAGACTCGTCAAAATTATCAGCCGTCGGTCGTAGCGATCTGCCACATGGCCAGCGATCAACGCCAGCGCCAATACGGGCACGATCTGCACCAGGCCGATCAAGCCCAACGCAAGCGGCCATTCGGTCCGTTTAAAGATCTCGTAGCCGACCGCTACGGACTGCATCTTGAAGCCCAGCACCCACAGAAAGTTGCCGGACAGAAACAGTCTGAAGTCGCGCTCGCGCAGCGCCGCGTACGGGTCACGCTCGATCGCCAGAGGGCCGTCGGCATTGGATGTCGGATCGGTCATGATTCCCAGGGATCCGCATCGCCGCGGGCGGCGGGAGCCAGCATTTCTACCATCAATTCCCTGTCCTCAGATCGCAGTCATCAGCTTCCCGTCCTCAGCGTGGTCCCAACCCTGCCGGTCGCCGCTCATGGACGGTGCTTGATCCTAGGCAGGCAAGCCCCGCTAGACCAGAGCACCCGGTGAGGGGCAAGGTTCGGACGGGAATTGGACAGCCACAAGAATGCGACAAGTCGCGTGGCGACGTCCCCGTGCAGAAGCGTCAGGCAAGTCTCAACTTCTCGTGATGCCGAAACACGCGTCAGTGCGTCAGGGAGTAGCAGACAATTCTCCGCCGGCGATGGTCGCCATAGCAGCCAGCAATTGCATATTGACTTGGGGCGCAATCAACCTCACCGATCCGTCGCAAAGCAGAAAATTAACTCCGCCGAGATGAAAGCTGCCCCAGCCGCGTCGACATGGCATCGAACCGCCAGTGTCAGCGATGGCGGAGCAAAGGTCGTAGTCGCCCGACATGATTCGCGACTGCGGAGTGACTGCCGACAGACTGTAATGAGCATAGGCGTAAGCCCAGAACGTGCGAAATGACACGTTTGTGCTCTTGGCATATTCGCCGACCAGCAGCGTATTCGACAGGCCATCCGTCACGTCACGATAATTCTCCGTCGTGTATTTAAGGACGCCGATCGTATGAATGGCGCCTCGATTGGTCCGTACGTAGGTGCCCAGTTGCGCCGAATCGAGAAAGCTAATCCCGTCGCTGGCGCCACTCACGGCGCGATAAGAGCCCGGCCGATAGCTCAAGTTCAGCGCGCCGGCGCATGCTGGTCCGGAAGCCGGCACGCTCAACTCATCGGTGCCAATATCCGAGGGACAAACGTACGTCGGAACGATGGCTTCACGAACGGCACGGTTCTGGCTCGCTTCGTTGAAGTCGTCGAAATCATACGCCGAAAACAAACCGTCCTGTTCGAGGAAGTTGAGGATCGAAAGGCACCAATTGGCGCCGTCGTCGGAAGGCCATCCCGTTCCGCCGGACTGCCCATCGCCATAGCAAATCCCCGCCGTTTTGGTGACATTGCCCGGCGGAAAAGACCCGTAGGCGTCATGATACGCGGCGATCGCCAAGCCTAGCTGCTTGAGATTGTTTGCGCAACTCGACCCGCGCGCGGATTCGCGCGCCGCCTGAACCGCGGGCAATAACAGCGCAACGAGCAGCCCGACAATCGCTATTACAACGAGCACCTCGACCAGGGTCAGCCCGCGCTCAACACGCATAATGTCTCCGCCGGTAGGGCATCTGAGGATTGGTCGGACCCTTTTTATGGCAAATTACGCGCCGCGAGAGTCATGGCATCGCCCCCGTCTGCGTGCCAAGAAGGCGGCTGCAATGCCCGCCGTCACCAAGACGAATGTTGCTGGCTCAGGCACCGTCGTCGCGCTACCTCCGCCTGACGTTTGCAACCAATGGCCGGCGACGATATTGATATCGAGCCCATTGACGATCCCGTCATTATTGACGTCGCCGATGATCGAGCTGCCGGTCTGCAACCAATGGCCGCTGATGGCATTGATATCCAGACCGTTGACAATGCCATCACCCGTCGCGTCCCCTACCGGTAGCACGAGCGTCTGCACATCGGTGGGTTTGGTGACAAAAAGTTCGTAATTGCCGGTATACGGGCCACTCGAGGGGGACTCTTGGTCGAAGATCCCAGTAGCGTTGAACCAACCGGTCGGCGCATTGGCAGGCGTAAACTGAGAATTCGTGCCAAGCTCAAGAACTAGCTGACGTCCGGCCGCATCTTGTATCGTGACAAAACCGTTGGCGACCCAGTTTGCGGACTGATTGGGCGCCAAATGGACGTCGCCAAGATTAACCAGATCACCTTGGTAGTGTTCGCCCCCCGACTGTTGGGTTGGATCAAACAGCACGGCATTTGTCGCATTGTCCCAAATGCTGCTCAACGTCAGCGGAATCGGCGCCGGCAATCCGTAGGCCGGCGTAATGAGTCGCATCTGAAAATCGAGTGTGGGGCTCGTCGAATGTTCATCGTTGACGTTGGTCTTGCCACCAAAAAAAAGTCCTCCCTGAGCGTCGATCTCGACGAGGTCACCGGCCTGAAAAACATGCCCCGTGGCCTGGTCGACATCGACGCGATTCACTTCAGCCTGCCACGCTGCATTGCTGAAGCTCTGTGTGGGGTCCGGCGTTGGTGCGGGAGTAAACGTTAGCGCGGGCGGGATGTTTCCATAGTTCTGCCCCATGTAGAGTGCCACGCCGCCTGAATCGCCAGGCAGCGTTGTTTGCACAAAGACTTGCCACTGACCGCCCAGGTTAAAGGGAATCTCATTCGCGTTCGGCGTAGTGTCCAGCATGTCTGCTGGATTGTTCAACAGAACGCCAATCATCTTGATCGGGTATCCGTCGGCTGGGTAAGTCCCAACACCAGCTGAGTCCACCGCCTCAAAACTTTTCATTGAGGTGTCGGGCAGGCTATCCCAATCGACCGTGTTGACTTGGGCCAAAAGCGGCGAAGCCAATAGTGAGAGTAGTCCGATCGACTGAGCAACAGTTGAGGTCGTGCGTATCATCAGGCGTGTTCCGTTGTTGGAGGAAGGGAATCGACGGCGATCAGGCGCAGCGAATTGCAATTCAAGTGCCGGAATGCATTCCAGTCGTGAGAGCCCGCATTTCCGGCTCGATCGCGATAGGGTAGACCCCTTGAGAATCACGAAAAGCTGCGCTATAACGCTTCTTCGTGCTTTACCACGAATTTTCGTCGCCATTTGCGGCGTTATAACGCTGAGGATTTCGATGAACGCGGCGTCATTGCAAGCCATTGCCACCTCGGTTGCCCAGGAACGCGACCTGAAGGCCGTGCTGCAACGCATGGTCGCGGAATTAGCAGCGCAGCCGCGTGTCGCTTTGACCCGAATTTGGTTGCTCACCCCGGCTTATCGGTCCGAGGCCGCGCCACAGTTCGATGCCGGCGAGATCGCGGACAAGTCTTTGCGGCTGGCCGCGAGCGCAGGCACGCCAAGGGCCGATGAAAATGCCGACTGGTCACGTCTCGATGGCCCGTTCCAGACCGTCCTCCTTGGCGCCGGCAAGGTTGGGCTCATCGGTGCGACGGGCGAGTCTGTCCTGCTCGAGCACGCCGCCGGCGATCGCCGCTGGGTCGTAGATCAACAATGGATTTCCGACGAAGCGATTCAGAGCTTCGCGGGGCATCCACTCATCTTCCGCGGAAAAATCTTAGGCGTTCTGGCCCTCTTCAGCCGCGCTCGCCTCACCCAAGTTGATTTCGATTGGCTCCGGGCGTTTGCAGACCAGGCGGCCGTGGCCATTGCCAATGCCCGCGCGTTTGAAGAAATTGAGCGGTTGCAGCAGCGGCTGCAATCCGAAAACAGCTACTTGCGTGAAGAGATCGAGCAAACGCATTCCTTCGGCCAAATCATCGGCAGCAGCGATGCGCTCGCCAAGGTCCTGGAACAAATCGATCTGGTTGCCCCGACCCGCGCGAGCGTCCTCATTCTCGGCGAGTCCGGCACCGGCAAAGAATTAATTGCCCGAGCCATTCACCAGCGGAGTCTGCGGCGCGAGCATCCGCTGGTGAAAGTCAATTGCGCGGCTGTGCCCCGCGAATTGTTCGAGAGCGAATTCTTCGGCCACATGAAGGGATCTTTTACCGGCGCTCTGCGTGACCGCGTGGGCCGCTTTCAATTGGCGGACGGAGGGACGCTATTTCTCGACGAAGTTGGGGATATCCCGCTGGAATTGCAGGGGAAGTTGTTGCGCGTACTACAAGACGGGCATATTGAACGCGTAGGCGCCGACGAAACCCGCTGCGTCGACGTGCGCGTGATCGCCGCGACGAATCGTAATCTGCAAGCCGACGTCGCCGCTGGCCGTTTTCGGCAGGATTTGTATTTCCGTTTGAGCGTGTTTCCAATCGAAATCCTGCCGTTACGCGAGAGAGTGGACGATATACCGCTACTCGCTCGCCATTTTCTCGAGCGGTGCTGTGCCCAGATGCGGCGGTCCCAGTTGACACTTTCAACGCAATCCGTGGCCCAACTCGCGCGTTATCCGTGGCCCGGGAATGTTCGCGAATTGCAGAATGTTATTGAGCGCGCCGTAATTAGCGATCGCGGAGGACGTTTACGTTTCGACACGTTGCTGGCATCAACCCCGCCCAAACCTGGCAATTCCGGCACGACGCACCGTACGAAACTTGGTAGCTCAGCAGTTGTCACACGGGAACAATTGCTGCACCTGGAGAAAGAGAGCATCCAGGACGCATTGACGACGACCAATGGTAAAATCTACGGTCCGCGCGGCGCCGCCGAATTGCTCGGTATGCGACCCACGACCCTTGCCTCACGATTGAAGAAGTTGGGAATTGCCAAGCCGCGATAGCACTCCCGGCGCGGGCCTTTTCAGTCACGTGACAGTATGACGCTGTTGACCATCGTGACATCCCGCGCACTCGTAATTCTTACTCGGCGACTTGACCGAGTTGCACGTGTCGCTATATTGATCCGCGTTGCCTTGGTGGTCGGCCTCTTTTTATCGAAGAGCCGACAAAAACAGGGAATCCGGTGTAAATCCGGAACGGCCCCGCCGCTGTAATGAGCGTCACGGGCGACCCACTCTTAAGCCATTGGCGTTTCCCTCGGGAAGCGACGAGAAGGCGGGTCGACCTATGCTCAGAGTCAGAAGACCTACCAATGCAGGATGACGGTTGCCCGCGAGGGACGGGTGCCAGATTGCAGCTAAGCGGTGCTCAGGCTTCGCTTAGCAAAACGCTTAACCAACGATCGTACGGCGACAAGTTCGCTGCTGCGCGTCCGTTTTGTCGTTAAACGAGCTCTTGACTCGTTTCTCGGCACAGCACGCGGTGCGGGCTTGTTCATGCGCTCGCTGAGAATGCGCTGATTCCATGCATATTCCTCGTGCGCCACGACGAGCATCCATGCTCGTCGAGATTACGGCGCCATTTCGCTGGGCCACATCCAGGTCGCACGGATCTCGGTGCCTGCGATCTTTGCGGCGCTGCTCCGTAAACACTTTCGCGTCTCTAGCACGATTCCGTCGTGCGTGCGCTCTGAAGGTCCCCTGACTTTCTGTTTTGTGAAGCAACTCCGTTAACGTTTCGTTCCACTAGAGCAAGGAAAAGCAAATGCAATGTCCCCTGAGTTTCCGTTACGCCTATTGCGTCTTGGTATCACAGAAAACCGTGATACGCTGCCTGACGGCTGTACTGCTGGCTGCTTCCGCCAGCTTGGCACACGCCGGCCCATTCGATCCGCAGGTCGGACAGCCGGGCGCGCTGGGCATCCCTGCCGCTAGCCCGTTATTCACGGAATGGGCCTCGTCGGTCGCCTCTCTTAATCGCGGGCCCGAGGACATCGCGAACCCAAGCCTCGGTCTGGCGTCTGTAGGGACCGCGTCCAACGCACTCGGCTCGCCGGTGGGAAATGCGTCCCGCGTTGTTTCGCTCGGTGACGGTGGTTCCATCACCGTCGGTTTCAATATGCCAATCAAGAACGGTCCTGGACCGGATTTGGCTGTCTTCGAGAACGGGTTTCTTTCCGGCGGCGCGAGCCAGGCGTTTCTTGAGCTTGCAACCGTCGCGGTTTCCTCCGATGGTACTAACTTCTTTACCTTTCCGGACGTGTCAGATACGCAAACCACGACGCAAGTCGGCGGATCTGGCTTGCTCGATGCATCGAATCTTTATGATTTGGCCGGTAAATACATTGCCGGTTATGGGACGGGCTTCGATCTGAGCGAACTTGCCAACGTTTCTCCCCTGCTGAATGTCAACGATATTACCGCGGTCCGCATCACCGACGTCGTCGGTTCCATCGACCCGCAGTATGGAACGAAGGACTCGCTTGGGAATCTGATCAACGACCCCTTCCCCACGCCGTTCACATCAAGTGGATTTGATTTGAACGCAGTGGGCGCGATCAACGTCGTGCCAGAACCCTCGGGATTGTTCCTCGGTCTGACCGCGCTCGTGGCCGTGGGTGCTCTGAAGATAACGCGGTCACACCGGCGCGTCTGAACCTTGTCCACGCGCGGAATTGGCCATTAGCGCCATTGCTCCCCGGCCTCTTATCAAGCGGCAATCGCCCCTTCGCGCGGACCGCGGAGGGGTAATTGCCGCCACGCCCGCGCTCAAAATAGCCTTTTCAACGGAGTGATTTATGCGAACCTGCCTGCTCTTGATCCTGGCAATCGTCTCAACTCCGGCAAGTGCCGAGACCGTCAACTTTAACGACCTTTCGCTAGCGCCTCATTCGTACGTCAGCGGTCCGCTGCCGAATGCGAGCACAGTCGATGGTCCGTACGGCCCGCAAGATGTTGGCACGTTCACCAGTGGGGGTGCGCAATTCGGCAATACCTATGACGAGACATTCGGCAGCTGGAGCGGATTTGCGTATTCGGATACCACGGATACGACAACGCCAGGATATACAAACCAGTACAGCGCAATTACGGGCGGGGGCGTTCCTGGTTCGAATAACTATGCGGTCGCCTTCGGTTACCTGGATCAAACAGCGAATCAGGCACAGCCGTTCGATTTCAATCCCGCCGATCCCGCGCAGCTAGAACAATTGCCGACGATCACGTTGCCCACGGGATATGAGATTCAAAATATTGACGTGACGAATTCGACCTACGCGGCGCTGTCGATGCTGAATGGCGACAGCTTTGCCAAGAAATTTGGCGGCCCCACGGGGAACGATCCCGATTACTTCAAGCTGAGCGTCTATGGCACGGATAGCGCGGGGCACGCCCTCACCAACTCGGTGGATTTCTATCTTGCCGACTACCAGTTTGCTAATAAGAGCCTCGACTACATCGTGACGACCTGGCAATCGGTAAATCTTTCTGCTCTCAGTGACGCGACGCACCTGTATTTCAATTTGTCGTCATCCGATGCCGGTGATTTCGGCATGAATACTCCGGGATTCTTTGCCCTGGGCAGTATGCAACTGGCAGCCATCACCAACATCAAAGGGGACGTGAACAACGATGGCGTCGTCAACGGACTGGATATCAACGCCGTCGCCAGCCATTGGTTGCAAACGGGAACTGGCATCCAAGGGGACGCGAATAACGACGGCGTCGTCAATGGCCTGGATATCAATCTGATGGCGACCCACTGGCTGCAGACCACCGACGGCGGCAACGCTCAAACCGTCCCAGAACCCGCCACGATCGTTCTTGCCGGGGCGGCAGGCGTCGCGCTACTGATTTATCGCCGGCGGCAGTGATGCATTTTCAAGATCGAGCCGCACGGCTCGTCCGCATGCAACCAGTCTGTGCAGAATGTCGCGTGGGCTTTTGAACCCGTGGATTGATGAGTACGGTCTTGGTGCAGATTTTGCTTGCCGCGCACGCCTTGGCAGCGTAAAACTTTCAGGACTCGTTGAATAGTCAACCGGACGAAGCACAAGACATTCAGAGGAGAGTAGCGATGGGGCAATTGCGCCTATTTGCCGGGGTAACACTGCTGGTCGGAGTAGCAGCGCAGATCATGGCCGCCAGTCTGGTGGCGCACGCGGCTGAGGAACCGGTTGCGACCCGCGAGTTCGAAATCAGGAACGACCGGCCTTACCTCGGCGGCCAGCCGATCGATCTGTGGGGGCTGCGCTGCGGCAACGCCCAATTCAGCGAGGCCGTGACCGAACGGCACATTCGCAACTTCGACAATATGAATGCGCACGGGATCAATATGATCGGCGTGTACATTCAAGGCGCCAATGGCGGCTGGCCCAATTCCGAGGCGGGCTTGAACGGCTTCACCCGCGACGGCAAGATCAAACCGGCCGTTGCGGCCCGCATGGAACGGCTGATTCGTGAAGCGGACAAACGCGGCATGGTCGTCATGGTTGGGTTGATCTCGCCGCGCAAGGATCAAGACTTCTACGACGAAGCGGCGATTCAAAACGGAATCGAAAATGCCGCCCGCTTTCTCAAGGAAAGAAAGCTGAAGAACGTCTTTGTCGACATCGTGCACGAGTTCAGCCATGGCGAGCGTATGGATCACGCCCTACTGCGCGAGCCAGACGGCGAAAAGAAGAAGATGAAGCTTACCAAGTGGTTCAAAGACATTGCGCCGGATATCGAAGTTGGCATCTGTCCTGACATCGATTCCGGCACGCCCGACTCTTATCCCGGCATGGACGTCCGGATAATTCAAAAGAAGATGGCGATTCCTTCCTCGGGATTCATCGTGAACGTGGAAACCTTGCGGCAGGACAACTTTCAGCACGACGGTATTTTCACCAAATCGAATCTAGAATACACGCTCAACGAATGCCAGCGGTATCTCGATAACCCAAACGCGGTGATGCTGTTTCATGCCGGGTTCATCCAAGGCATCACGAATTCCAGCGGCACCGCTCCTCATCCGGAAATGGGGGGCTACGGCACCGGCCCGACTGACCGGGGCGTGCGTTTTTACTACGATTGGGTACGTGATCACGTCGGCCGCTGGGAATATCCGCGGCATGTGAAAGCAACCGTGACGGCCGCGGCGCAGTAAGAGGCCGCGGAATCGCCACGGCCGTGGTATAGTGGTGCCCGTCGACAGCGCTACCAGCCGGCTGTGCTGCCCGTTAAGAGTATCGCCCGTGCATTGTGATGCGGGCTAGACTCGTCCGAACAATAACAGGGAGCAGGTTATGAAGCGGCGCGGATTTACACTGGTCGAGTTGTTGGTCGTGATCGCCATTATCGCGGTTTTGATCGGCCTGTTGCTGCCGGCCGTGCAAATGGCGCGCGAGGCAGCCCGCCGCGCCCAATGCTCGAACAATCTTCGCCAGTTGGGCCTGGCCCTCTATGGTTATGAATCTTCGATGCAAGGGCTCCCCCCCAGCGCCATCATCTGGAAAGCCGCCGATGGCGTTACGATCAATACCAGCATCTTGGGCCCATTCACGCGTATCTTGCCATACTTTGAGCAAGGAAATGTCTATGGCTTAGTAGACACGCAACAACTGTATACGAATACGGATACGTTTTTAGCCAGCAACAATGCCGTACTGCCTGTGCTTTTGTGCCCTTCAGATCCCAGTCAAGACTCGATTCAAAATAGCACGTTCCTGAATGTCACCGGCAATACCTATGGATTCTCGATGGGGGATTGGTACGTTTGGCTGGGCTTCAATAATGGGCAAAACGGCGGCCCGCCGACCCGCTCGGCGATCGGCGTGAACCTCAGCCGTCGTTGGGCCGACTTTACCGACGGCACGAGCAACACCCTGCTAATGTCCGAAGTAAAGAACAATCAGCCGTACATCCGCGATTGCGGAAGGCTCGCCAATATCACGGATCCCAACGTCATTCCGCCGCCAGACGCGGATCCGCTCACTATCGTTCCAGAGTACATGGGAACGGGCTGTAGCGTGTTCACGAATGCGCACTCGCAATGGCCCGAGGTTACCGTGCATCACATCGGCTTCACCACGGCCTGGCCGCCCAACAAGGTCACGCCAGGTGGTCCTGGCTTTCTTTATCCCGACATCGACATTGACGGCGAGCGCGAGCGCATCGGCGGTCCCACGTTCGCCGCCGTCACCTCACGCAGCTACCATCCGGGTGGTGTCAACTCGATGATGGGGGACGGCTCGGCGCGATTCGTCAGCAACTCGACCAGCGGTATTGTCTGGCGGGCGCTGGGCACGGTCGCCGGTGGCGAAACTCCGACTGCGAACTGACATTAACGGAATCGCACGATGAAGCCGGCCATGCTGTTCGCGCTGCTCCTCTGCCTGGGCTCTGCCGGCTGTTGGTCGTCAGAGCGTCCCTCGATCGACGACCTGTCGTACGACTCGTCGAGTGCTCGCACAGCGCTTTTAGCGGCGCTGGATGCCTGGAAACAGGGGCGTGCCGCCGAGCTTGCCCGCCGCAAACCTCCGATTCGTTTCGCCGACGAAGACTACATCGGCGGCTGGCGGCTGACCGAGTATCAGCTTGTCGATCCCGAGCAGGAGATTCGCCCTTTCCAAGGAGTCCGCGTGAATCTGCTCTTGAAGAATCGCAAGGGGCAAACCGCGAAGCGACTGGCCAGCTACCAGGTGTCAATACGTCCCGGCATGGCCGTGTTGCGCAGCGATCCCTGACGGTCGGCGCGCAGCGGAATCAGATCAAACCCGCCTGTCCGGCAAAAGCGATGGGCAATCTAGCGGCAATCGCCCCTCGCCCGTACGATTGATCGGATGACGACCACTCGCCCGCGCGTTGTCTTCGTGCAACTGCCGATTCCGCCCGTCGGACCGGTTCCGGTGCGTGGCAATGTGCCGCTGGCGGCCGGTTATATGCAACTGTTGGCACGGCTGCGCGGATGGGAATTGCATTTTGCCATCGAAATCTTGCCGCCGGCACTTGCGAACACGCTTTCAGACCAGGGCCTGGTCGAAGAGATCGTCGCACGCCGCCCGTGGCTGGTCGGCTTTACCTGTTACCTGTGGAATATCGAGCGCTCGCTGTGGATCGCCGCCCGGCTCAAACAGCGTTTGCCCGAGGTGAAAATCCTGCTTGGCGGTCCCGAGATCACGGCCGACAACGCCTGGGTGTTGGGGCAGCCGGCCCTAGACTTCGCCGCGATCGGCGAAGGGGAGCAGACCTTCGCCGAGCTACTAGCAGTCGCTTCGCAGGGGTCGGCAGTCGCGCCCGGGTCGATCGACGGTCTTTACGTCGCGCCATCTCTTAACAGTGCGACGGCGGTGGGACTGCCGCTTGCGGATCCGGTATTGCCAAAGTTCCGCACGCCGCTTGCGAATCTCGACACAGTCAGCTCGCCTTATACGGCCGGCATCTTGGACGCCGCCGACGAGCATGTGCTGCTCTTGGAAACGATCCGTGGTTGTATCTTCAAATGCAAGTTCTGCTACTACCCGAAGAGCTACGATGCGCTTTATTTTGCTTCGCGCGAGAAAGTCGCAGCCAATCTTGCGCATGCCCGCGAACGTGGTGCCCGCGAGGTCGTGATTCTCGACCCGACGTTGAACCAGCGGCGCGATTTCGCCGACTTCGTACAGTTCCTGGCCGATGAAAATCCGCAGCAGCAGTTCACCTACTTCGGCGAGCTGCGCGGCGAGGGCATTACACCCGAGTTGGCCCGCTTGCTGCGTCAGGCCAATTTCGAGGAAGTTGAAATTGGCCTTCAATCGGTCGACCCTCAAGCGCAAGCCCTGATGGATCGGCCCAACAATTTACGGGCCTTCGAGCGCGGCGCGCGGGCGATGCTGGCCGCCGGCATCCGCGTCAAGGTCGACCTGATCATTGGCCTACCAGGCGATACGGCCGACTCGATTCGCCGCGGCATCGATTACTTTCTCGACACCGAGTTCTGCCGCAACGTGCAAGTGTTTCAGTTATCGGTTCTGCCTGGCACAGCCTTTCGCCAGGAAGCCGCGGCGCTGGGCCTGCGTTTCCAGGCGCGCCCTCCCTACTACGTGCTAGAGACGCCAACACTGGCACTTGCCGAAATGGTCGACCTGATGCGCGAAGCTCAAGAGCGCTTCGGCACCGAGTTCGATTCCTTGCCGGACCCGGTACTCGACTTCGACGAGCGAACCGCGTCGATCCCCGTGTGGCGGGTCGACTTGGAAGGAGCGTCGCACGGTGATGTTGGCAATCGGTATCACTCGCCCGAAGAAGCTTTGCCCCCGGCGACGTCCCGCGCGCAAGCCTTCTCGCTGTGGCTTCGCGCCGCAAACTTCGATCAATCCGCGGCGCGTGCCGCAAAGATCCTCGAGCAGTTGTTGACTGATAATCCGCATTCGACGTTGCAAATCATCCTCGAGCCCACGGGCGACGCGCGAAATATTACACCTCGTTTCCTCGAAATGCTGCGGCGCGTCTGCTATCGACAGACTTCGTACCTGGATCAGTTTTACTCGCTCGCGCCGGGGCGACCGATCGGTGCCAAACGACTGGTCGTGCTCTGTCCCTGGCAAGACCGCGTGCGCTTGGGCGAGCGCTGGATCGCGGCGGTGGCCGAATATGCAACGATCGTGTGGCGCGGCGGCGGCGACCGCGAACAGCTGCTGGAACTCGACCCCCGCGAAATCGTCATGGCGTAGGTGCCCCGCCGCCGCAAGTGTGCCATCGACCGGCGAATTCGGACTCGCTGCCAGGGGTAATTGCTCGGTCTGTTCGTGACATCCCGCGTAAGAGCTGGCCGTAGGCCGACTCGCATAACAATTCCGACAGGATTTCCGTTGACCCACCGGCCAGATTTGCGTAAATAAAGTCCTCTGATCTTTGTTTCACCCTGCAGGACGCTACTGGTAGCACTTCATTCTTTTCGCTCCGCCAGGGGCACGCCGCCACGATGTCATTCGCGGCGGCCGAGCTCAGTTTCGCTGGAAAAGAAGGAGTCGCTGCTGTAGTCCTCGCCCTCGGGTGTTCGTTCGGCGTGCCGAGCTTCGCGCCGCGCCTGCCAGTTCTTGAAATGCCGCGTATGGCCGTCGCCGGCAAACGCGATCCCACAATCGCAATTAGCGCCGGCAACGTCGCGTGGATAAGCGGTGTACAAGGCGCGGCCAAGCCGCTCGATCAGCCGGGCGAATTCCTAGTCTACGTTGGGCGCCGCGCCACTTCGGCCTAGCACTTTCCAGCAGGTCGGGGTGCAAACTTCGCCTCGGTCGAACGACCGCGCGGAAACGAATCGCCTGCCATCGCGGCGCTGCACAGCCGCAAGGTCGGTCACCTAAACAGTCAGACGGCCATGATCCACATGATGCCATCGGGAATCACAAAACAGGGGAATTTTGATGATACGCCTCGCAACCTTCTCATGCCTAGTACTGTGGTCGCTGGCATTCGGCCTGGCGACGCCCTCGCAAGTTTGGGCCGACCCGTCGACGGCGCTCGATGACTTCATCCACGCGCCCGACCCCAGCTTCGCGTGGACCGACGTCAGTTCGACATCAGGGCCCGGCTATACGGCCGATGTCCTTGATATGACCAGTCAGACCTGGCTTACGGCGGCCGACGTGGATCGCCCGGAATGGCACAACTATGTGACGATCATCAAGCCAGCGAACGTCACAAGCAACCGTGCTCTGTTGTGGATCGACGGCGGCAGCAATGGCGGATCCCCGCCAGGGGTCGATCCCAACCTGTTGGCGTTGGCGCAATCGACCGGCTCGATCGTCGTTGACGTCGGCGAGGTGCCGAACGAGCCGCTTACTTTCACTGGACAGCAACCTCGCACTGAAGACGGCATTATCGCCTACACCTGGCAGCAGTATCTGACGACCGGCAACGAACAATGGCCCGCCCAATTGCCGATGACCTTGGCGGCGGTCCGTGCCATGGACGCCGCCCAAGCGTTCGAATCTTCTCCTGCCGGCGGGTGGAACATCAACGACTTCGTGGTCTCTGGCGGATCGAAACGCGGTTGGACGACCTGGCTCACCGCGGCTGTCGACCCACGCGTGGCGGCAATTATCCCCGCGGTCGCCGACACCTTGAATGTCCAGAAAGCGTTCGAGCATGCTTACAACGCCTACGGCTATTGGCCGCCCGCCATTCAGGATTATGTAAGTGCCGGCATCCCCAATTGGTTCGGCACGCCGCAAATGGCCAACCTGATGCAGATCGTCGACCCCTACTCCTATGTCGACCGCTTCACCATGCCCAAGTTCATCGTCAACTCGACCGGCGATCAATTCTTTGCTCCCGACTCGTCGCAGTTCTATTTTGGCGCCTTGCCAGGCACCAAGTATCTGCGCTACGTGCCCAATACGGACCACTCGCTGGATAACTCTGACGCAGGGCAAAGCATCCAGGCTTTTTATGACGCTATCTTGCACAACAAGCCGCTGCCGCAGTTCAGCTGGTCGGTCGACGCCGGCGGCACACTGCACGTCCACTCGTTAACCATGCCGCTCGAGGTCAAGTTGTGGCAAGCCACGGACCTCAACGCGCGCGATTTTCGTTTGGAAACCATCGGAGCTGCCTACACAAGCGTGACACTGACCGACCTCGGCAATGGCAATTACACCGCGGTTGTGCCTCATCCCGCGCAGGGGTGGACGGCGTATTTTGTCGAGCTGACTTTTGCCAGTGGCGGGCTGTATCCGTACAAGTTCACGACCGACGTGCAGGTAATTGGCGTGCCCGAACCTGGCTCCTGCGCACTGTTGGCCGTGGGTGCGTTGTGCCTTGCCGCAGTCGCACGGCGCAAAGGTTGGCCGGGCCGCCAGCGGGCATAGCTTCCTGGCGACACGCTTTCCTGCGCTGCAACTCAGGCCGCTCGCGCCCGCGTTGAATGAGTTGCCCTGCGCCTGTTCGCCACGCGGCAACGCCGCGCCCATACAGTTCGATTATTTTATTGACATCGTTCACTTTGCATTGTAAAGTAAGCGGCGTCGCCGACCCGGATTTGCGGAATCCTACAGTTTTCGGGCGGCGGTTTTGAGAGGCGCATGTGGAATACAACAAGGCACTGTCGCAAATCTCAGAGATTCACGCCCAGCTCGCCAAGGTCGAGGTGTACCGTGGATTTCGCTCGCTGCCGGTGGCCCTATCGGGTTTGGCGGGATTTGCCGCCGCGGCGCTCGCGCCGCGCTTGCTGGCGACGACGGATTTCGACCGCGCGCTGCGCTATTGGATTACAGCGGGGATTGTCTGCGGGCTGATCGGCTGCTCGGAGACGGCCTTGAATTACCTGAGGCACGAAGACGTTTTTGCCCGCCGCCGCTCGCGCAAGGTGTGGGGACAATTCGTGCCTGGACTGGCCGCCGGTGTCGGTCTGACGTGGTGCATTTCCCAGACGAGTGCGTCGCTGATACCTTTGCTTCCCGGCTTGTGGTCAGTGGTCTTTGGGTTGGCCATCTTTTCGGCGCGGCCTTACTTGCCGCGCGCCAGCGGTTGGGTCGCACTCTGGTATCTCGCCGCGGGCCTGGTCTGGCTGGCCACTCCGCCGACCAATCCGGGGCGTTTCGGCTGGATCGTGGCTGGTATT
This sequence comes from Pirellulales bacterium, assembly GCA_036490175.1. Classification (NCBI taxonomy): domain Bacteria; kingdom Pseudomonadati; phylum Planctomycetota; class Planctomycetia; order Pirellulales; species Pirellulales bacterium. The sequence goes on from DASXEJ010000354.1 coordinate 23,935, forward strand.
TTTGGCACCGGCCAGCTGGCCGCAGCGCTGGTTTTGTTTTGGAATGTGGAGCGCTCGGAAAATGGCTAAACCTTCGGAACCGTCAAAAGGATCCTCATCGGCCAAGTCCGCGGCCGCGCCGATTCCGCCGGGACGATTTGCCTACCAAGGGCTGGAACGCGTCCTGCACGAAAAGGCCCGGCTGGGCATCATGACCTCGCTGGTGACGCGTCCCGAGGGGCTGCTATTCGGCGAGCTCAAGCGACTGTGCGAACTGACCGACGGAAACTTGAGCCGCCATTTGGACGTCCTGCACGAGGCAGGACTGGTGGAACTGTGGAAGGGCTACGAGAACAAACGCCCCCAGACGTTGTGCCGCCTGAGCCGGGCCGGACGCGAACGATTTCTTAAGTACCTGGGCGAGTTGGAACGCGTCGTCCGCGATGCACAAACCTCGGCCGAGCGGAAGAGTGCCAACGCGTCGCTACCGGCAGGTTGGGTTGCCATGTAACAGAGGCCGACGCCTCTTTTTTTACCAGGAGACTTTGCAATGCAAAGACATTGTCAACGCCAATCTACTCGCCACGTCGCCATCATCATGGACGGCAACGGCCGCTGGGCCACACGGCGCGGTCAACCACGGGCGATGGGGCACGCGGCCGGCGGAGAAGCCGTGCGGCGCGTGGTCGAGGTGGCGCCAGACCTGGGCATCGGCGTGCTCACGCTGTACGCCTTTTCGTCCGCCAATTGGCAGCGGCCCGCGACCGAGGTCGCCGCCTTGATGCGACTTTTCCACGAATATCTTGTCAACGAGACCGAATTGTGTTGCCAGAAAGGCGTGCGATTATCTTTGTTGGGCCGCCGCGATCGCTTACCCCCCAGCTTGCGCACCACGATCGAGGCCGCCGAGCATCTCACCCGGCACGGCACGCTGCTGCACTTGCGGTTGGCGATCGATTACTCGTCGCGCGAAACCATCCTGGCGGCCGCGCGACGTCTGGCCTTCAATAACCGTGGCAACTACGGCAGCGAAGTTTCCGTTCAAGACTTTTCGCGAATCCTGGCGACGGGGCCAGACGCTCTACAACCCGTGCCCGAAGTTGACCTGGTGATTCGCACCGGGGGCGAGCGGCGATTGAGCGATTTCTTGCTCTGGGAAAGTGCGTTTGCCGAACTGTACTTCACCGACCGAATGTGGCCGGACTTCAATGCCGCGGATCTGACCGCGGCACTGGCCGACTTCGAAAAGCGCGAGCGCCGCTTCGGCGGACTGCCAGCCGCGCCCGATAGTGTGGCCGTTGCCATCATGCAGGACGTCGGCTGAGACGTTGCTTTCCGTTACACGTTCCCTCCGCGTCGAGAAACCCCCAGGCAGGTGAGCATCATGAGTGCGCCGCGAAAGCAAGCAGTCCTATCGTCAACTTCCCTGAACGTGGACGGCACGCGCCGCCCTTGGCGGTCGCATCAGTGGTGCCGTTACTTTCGCCGCAATGCAACGCAGCTCTTGGAGATTCCGTGGGGGCCAGACGCAGGCATCACTACGATCGAGTGCGAAACGATTGCCGACAGCGTGCGTGAGTTCCAATTGGGCGAAAGCGCCGAGGGGCGTCATTTCGTTCGCGCGGCCAAGGGCTACGCCGCGCGCTCGGGAGATAGCGAGTACGTCGAAGCCGTGCGCCTATTGATCGGAGAAGAGCAACGGCACGCCCGCGAGCTGGCGCGTTTTCTGGAACTGGCCCAGGTCCCGCTGGCCGAGGCCACCTGGGCCGACACGGCATTCCGCTGGCTGCGCAAGCGCGCAGGGCTAGAGATCTGTGTGTCCGTGCTGCTGACGGCCGAGATCATCGCCAAGGTCTACTACGATGCGCTCGGGCAAGCGACGCACTCGCCCATCTTGCAGACGATTTGCACGCAGATTCTGCGCGACGAAATCGAGCACGTCCGTTTTCAGTCAGAGCGATTGGCGCTGCTCAGGGCCGCGCGGCCGCGACCACTCGTCGTCATGCAGCACCTGGCGCATCGGGCACTGTTCGGCATAGCCTGCCTGGTTGTGTGGCGCAAGCACGCGCGTGTATTTCGCGCGGCCGGCTATGGCTTCCGCCGTTTCTGGCAATCCGGCTGGCAGGAAATGCGCGTGGCGCTTTACCATATGACCCCGGTAAGAGCCGCCGCGCGCAGAACGTTTGGTGCGCCGATCAGCGCCGCAAAATCCTAGCCCTGCCCCCCTCGCTCACGACCAACTATTTGGGCTTTGTCGACGGCGGGAAATCGTCGGTCCGGAAAGGCGAGGCCGGCAGGCCGGCGCCATTCCACAGATTCACCAGTGGAAAGTTGGCCCAGCCGAAGCGGACGCCTATCGGATTCTTGACCGCAGAACTCCACACGACGACCTTGTCTCCCTGAATCTCGGCGTTGGCGTTCACGAACTTGCGGTCCTCGCCCGCGATTGTGAAGCCGGAGAGGGCGCCGCCGCCCTGAGAAACCAGCCCGCCATCGGTGTGCTTGAAGCTGAGCAACACGCGGTTGCCGTCGATCTGCTGCTGGTAATACTCAGGGCCCGAGTAGGGAACCTTCTCGCCATAGGCCAGTGCCCGCGCGGCCAAGGCCAGTCGTGCGCCGACCGGTGCCTTCCATTTCGGATGAATGTCGATGTCCTGACCGACATCCGTGATCACAGCCATGCCTACGCTGGGGAGCGACTGCGTGGAGAATAATTGCGCGTCACGCAACTCGGCCCACGCGCAATCCTTGGGCTCGAAATCGATCTTCATAAAGGGGGCCAGCTGCACGAGCAAGAACGGGAAATCGCCCTCGCCCCATTGGGCGCGCCAATCCTTGATCATCGTGGGAAACAGAGTGCGATATTCGAAGGCACGGCCGGCATTCGATTCACCCTGATACCAGACAGCGCCTTTGATGGCGTAAGGAATCAATGGATGAATCATGGCGTTGTACAGGCCGGCAGGGCTGTTGGGCTTGTCGTTGGCTGGCATGTCGGCAAGCGACTTCAGCGCCGGCTCAGCGGCCAAGGCGCCGTGGCTCATCCACGCTTCTGCCGGCG
>DASXEJ010000355.1 GCA_036490175.1 Pirellulales bacterium
AAAAAAAGATCCGGGGATAGCCAAGTCGAACCTGGCCATCCCCGGATTTGAAGCACTCGTTGCCGACGCCTGGTATTCGGTGACGGTCGCTCTGAGAATCACAGAGCTATTTCTTTGCCCGACGACGCGACACGATCGGCAGCAGGAATAGACCTGCGGCCAGCAACAGCCACGTTGATGGTTCCGGCGTCACATACAGCGCTTGGCCGTTGGCCAGTGCTGCACCCGAAGCCGAAAACGTGCCACTGGGCAATGTCAATGCGATCGCCGAGCTGGTCGATGATCCCGTGGGGACCAGCGTCCCGTACACCGCGCCACCTGCCAATGAACCCAACGTCACCGGACCGCTGCCACCGAACGCAGGGTTGTTCGCGAATCCACGTTGCAACAACGACTGTAGAGCCTCGTTGATCGCCATTTGGGGATTTGCAAACGAGTTGGCCGTCAGGTTGAGATAGAGCAGGGCGTCGTAGCCGGCGAAGGCTGGCCCGAGCACCGCGGCGCTGGTATCGAACAGAGCGCCCGCCGCACTTGCCAACGGGACACCATTGATGTCGGTCGCCGGCAAGCTGCCGTAAAGGGCCGCTGACGTAAGGCTCGACAAGCCGTAGATTTCCGCACCCACCGTCGGCAGGTTGGGAATGAACGGCGTCAGCGGATTGCTACCCAAAAACGGGTTGGCATCCTGCGAACCGAGCGTGGTCGGGGTGTTCGCAGCGCCGATGGCCGACACGCTTCCCGAGTTCGAGCCCAGGATGAAGCGACCACCACCGCCGGCGTTGCCACCGGTGCCACCCGAGACGTCCACACTGGCCGATCCACCGATCGTGGTGCCAATCAGGGCGATGGTACCACCGGCACCACCACCACCAACGCCGCCCGTGCCGCCGTTGCCGCCCGTGCCGCCGTTGCCGCCCGTACCGCCGGCGCCGCCTGGTTGCCCAGCGCCGCCGCCATTAGACGCAGTGCCACCAGCGCCTCCCGTGCCGCCGGCTTGGGCCGAACCGCCGCCCGTGCCGGCTGCGCCCGACGCGCCCGCGGCAGCATTGCCGCCCACTGCGGAGATGGTGTTGTTAAGGTTAATCGAACCGAGGGCGTTAATCTCGATGGCGCCACCGCCATTTCCGCCGGCTCCGCCAGTTCCACCGATTCCACCGCTGCCACCAATGGCGCCTTGGCCGCCGCCACCGCCGCCACCACCACCGCCACCGGTACCGAGGAAGCTCTGGCCACCGCCGCCGCCGCCGCCAGCACTACCGCTGGCGCCACCGCCGCCGCCGCCGCCACCACCACCGCCACCGCCGGAGCCACCGCCACCACCGCCTGTCAGGGCAATCGCGTTACCTCCGGTGTTGCTTCCGCCGCCACCGCCTGAACCACCACCAGCAGTCGCGGCGCTGCCGCCGCCGTTTCCTGTCGTGCCGACGTGGCCAGCGCTCGCGCTGCCGCCAACGGCCTGACCACCGCCGCCGGCGCCCCCTACGGTGCCGCCGGTCCCTATGCCACCTGATCCTGTTCCGGTGCCTGCGCCGCCGGCCGCACCCGCACCACCGCCACCAAGGACCGCCGCACCACCGGCCGATCCGACTGCGCCGTTGCCACCACCGCTCCCGACACTGCCGGCCACGCTCGACGAGCCTGTCGCGCCCGCAGAGCCCGCTGTTACAACGCTGCCACTCTTACCGCCGGCGCCCCCCTTCGGGCTAGTGCCACCGCCGTTGTTCGGTGTGCTCGTACTCGAATTTGGACCAGCAGTGCCATTGATCGAGCCGCCGGCGCCACCACCGGCGCCACCGCTGCCGGCTGATCCGCCGGATGCACCGCCGCCAGCGCCCGAACCGCCACCGAGCGTACCGGGCGTAATGCTGATCGTCGCGCCGGTCGCGATGTTGACGTTGTTTCCAACGTTGAACTGCGTGCCGTTTGACCCAATCGCTGTGAGCGTGTCGGTCGACAGCAAATCGAGATCACCGTATACGGTGTAGTTGGCAATGCCGCCAACCGTACCTGAATAGGTAACGGTGACACCGTTGATCGTGGAACTGGCCGATCCATTGATCAGCCCGTTTGTGGTGTCGAGTGTGATGGTCGCAGCGCGCGACCCTTGCGGCAAACTGAATGTGAGCATGCTCGCGCACGCTGCCGCAGTGCCCAAGCGGGCAAAGTATCTACGTATGTTCCGACTCATTAGCGGCTCCCTTTCTGCTGATGCCGATTGTTACCCGTCAGCAAACTCTGGATGCGGAATCTCGATTTTTTGGAGCAACCCAACGCGAAATATCGCGCGTCATCCGACACTAACGGTGTTTCTAACCGTTTGTCGGTAGGGGGTACCCCCCATTTGCTTTATAAACATGCCCGAGTCTAGGGACCGGCAAAATCTTCGTCAACGAATAAATCGGCCTAACTGGGAATTCTCGGAAACGACCCAGTCGTCATCGTGAGACTGGGAAATCTAGGATTTCTGGCCAGACTCTGGGCCTGAGTTTCGGATGGGTCTTGCACGATACGGCTCTCAGAGCTTGAGCCGGTCGGCAAGCCTACCGCGGCGGCCCGACGACGCCCTTCAATCGGGGTCGAAGGATGGCCACGCCCGCCAGGAATACTAACGCCAGCACGATCAGCTGAGGTCGGCGGGCAACCAGAAAGATACCCACCACGACCGCGACCAGGATCCAGCGGCTGAGCGGCCGCGAAACCTCGGGCAGGGCCAGCCACAATACGGCCAAAATAGCCCCCACCCTCAGGCACCCGGCAGCTGCATTCTGCCACGAACTATCGTTGGCGGATTTGCTGAGGAATACTCCTCCCGCGATGAGCAGAACCAGTGCCAGGATGCCGACGGTAGGACGATGCATGGGGTGAAGGGCGACGGTTGTAGCGTTCCAGTATCGACACGTCGCAGCCTAGATCTTATCCAGTGAATCGATCCACCGCAGCAGCTGGGCGAACTCGTCGGGGTTCAGATAGCGGGCCGTTTCTCCTTCGTCAACGACCGTGACGGCGTATTTCATCTTGCGCAATTGCTCGATGCCGGCCGTGATCTGTTCGGCGAAGTTCGCTTTCTTGGCCGTGGTCGTGAAGATCGTCAAACGATAGGGAGGATCGTTCTCGGGAAAGCGCCCCAGGATCGGCGCATCGACCGCGGCTACGCCGCGCGCCAGGTCGCGATCCGCCGCCGCGACGATAAACGCCAGCGAGCCACCGGCCTGATGACCGTGCAAGACAACCCGAGTGGGGTCGATGTTGTAATGGCCGCGCGTCTGGCCGATCGCCTTGGTGATGAATGCAACCTCGGGCGGAGTCCAGCGCGCGGGATCGGCCGACCGCGGCGCCAGCAAGATCAGGTTCAGCTTGTCGCAGGGCTCCTTCCAACGTGCCAGCAACTCGTCGTCCTTTGTCCCGCCGGGCGGGTGAAGCCAAACGACCAGGCCATACGGAATCCGCGGGTCGTAACCATCTGGGACATAAGACAGCGCGTCGTTTTTGAACTCGGGCACCTTGATGACGAACTGTCCCGTCTGCGGACGATCGCCAGCCGCCGCAGGGGGCGCGGCCGGTGGGGCGGCAGCCGCGGCATCGGCCGCGCGATCCGGGGGCAAGGCGGCCGGCACCGCGTCCGGCTCGGTCGAGGGCTTCAACTCGAGGGCAAGAGTTTCTGCACCGCGGCGCGCCTCGAGCTTGGCCGGTACGCCGATTTCCAGTCCGCTGACGCGCTCGATTAATTCGTCGCGCTGGGCCACGGCGTGCCCATCGATCGACAGAACGACGTCGCCGGCCTGCAATCCCGCCTGCGCCGCGGCGCTATCGGGATAAACGTAACGCACGCCGACGCCGGGCACGGACGTGCCATCGCGCAAGGGAAGTAGACCCAGGAAGGGGCGCCGATAAGGTTCCAGCGTGTCTACGAGCGCGACATCGCGCTCGATGCGCTCCTCGCCCCGCAACACCACGATGTGCAAGGTGTCGCCCGCATAGTGCCGGTTGGTATGCTCGCGCAGTTGTGCCAGCCGCTCGATCGGTCGACCGTTGATTTCGATGATCTTGTCGCCCGCCTTGAGACCAGCCTTGTAGGCAGGCGAATTGGGACGGCAGGCGACAATTACCGGGGGCTTGGTGTAAATATCGCGACCGTTGAGGCTCACGCCCATGATGCCGGCCTTCAGATCCGCTCCCTGCATCAGCTTTGGCAGGACGCTGTTTACATGCGCCAGCGGTACGGCGAACCCGATGCCCGAGTCGTACCATTCGACGCCGGCCGTGTTTTCGTTGCTGTCTGGCGACAGTGGAACCAGCACGCCCAACACGCGTCCCTGAATATCGACCAACGGGCCGCCATAGTTATTGGGCGAAATCTTGGCGTCGGTTTGGATGGCCTTACCCCAGATCCGGTTCAGACCGCTGACGATGCCCACCGAAATGTTCGGTTGCGGGGCGTCGAACGTGCGACCCAGGGCGATGGCCCATTGCCCCACGCGCATCTCGCTCTCTGACGCCGCCTCGGGCACCGGAAGCTTCTCCTCGACATTGATTTTCAGCAGCACCAACATCCGCTGATGATCAGTAGCAACAAGCCGCGCGGGCGTGCGCGTACCGTCGGCCAACCCAACGAGGATCGAACTCGGCCGCGAGGCGAAATTGAACTCGCTCGAAATGATGAAGCCGTCGGGCGATACGATCAAGCCGGTGGTAGGACCGGAGCCGACCAATACTTTGCCGATTCGTTCCAGACCGCCAACAGTTTCGATCTTTACGATCGACGGAGCGACGCGTTCGACTGCCGCTTGAATGGCTTGCTGCTCGAGCTGGGCCAAATCCTCCTGACCGTAAACCGGAGCCGAAAATACGGCCAGGCCAACTGACAATGCCATCAACCAAGCGGCGCGAACGATCGACGGCCGGTTGGCAATTGCCAAAACGCAGACATCGGAATAGCCACAGAGGGCGCTGAGATCCCCGAGTGATTCGTTGATACTCATCCTCTCGCAGTTCCTTGTCCTCATATTCGCGCGTTCTTGGTGTTGTCTGTGTGCTCGGTGGCAACTCGAGTGCTTATTATCGGATATGCACGCTAGTCGGTCGGGGCAGAGAGCGTGACTTCGACCAGTTCCTGGCCACGAATGATTGTCAGTTTTACCTTGTCGATGCGATCGATGTACGACAGCTCCGTGGCCAGCGCCTTACACGATTGGACCAGCCGGCCGTTGACGAACAACACCATGTCATCGGGCCGTAGGTCGGCGCTGGCGGCGGGCGACGACGCACGGATCGCGTCAACGAACGGCGGCGTGCGCTCTAAGACATCGGGAATCAACACCAGCCCGAGCAATTCGGCCGAGAGCGACTTCTCAGGCTTGCGGTTCAAATCGTCGGCCGGCTTGCGGACGAATTTGCCGAGTCGAATTTCGTCGATGGTCGAGGACATTTGATCCACGGGGATCGCGTAGTTCAGCCAGGTGTTGGAGAGGGCATTGCGCAGCTCTTTGCCCAACATGCCGAGCAGCCGCCCCTGATAGTCTGTCAACGCGCCGCCGGCCGCGCCGGGATTATTGGTCATGGCGTCCAGAATGTAGACCGGCCCCTTGTACGGCGTATCAAACACTCCGCGACGGGCTTCGAGCTGGGTTTTCGCCGCGACATGGCCGTGCTGCACGCTGACGGGCTCGTTGCCCGTAGCCACGCCGAACAGATTGCTGAAGGCCAGCACTCGGGTGCCCGTCGCTGCGGCTGCGGCGGCCGGCAGGTCGAAGTGAGCAAGTTCGATCGCGTCGATCTTCAGCACCGCCAATTCCAGGCGTGGATCAGCTCCCAACAATTCGGCTTTGAATTTCCTGCCATCATCCAAGGTGACGCCGATCTGATCCGTGTCGAGCACATAGCTCCAGACGGTCAGAATATGTCCCTCGGCTGAGATCAGTATGCCGCTCTGATAGGCTTCGAGACCTTGGAAGCCTCCGGCGCCGTAGATCTTGACGATCTTGGGCTGGGTCTGGGTAATCGCCTCGGTGAGGCCGGCCGCCACCGTGTCGCGCGCGGCGAGACCCATGGCCAGACAGCTTGTCAGAGCCAACAGCCGCAGCGCCGTGGCTGTGTTAGACCGTACACGAGGGGGCATATTATTTGGCCTCCCCGTGGTCGAGTCTTACCTCAGATAATTTGAACGCTGCGAATACCGCGTCGCCGTAGCGGCACTCGATCTGCCGCGGAAAGACACGTCCCTCGATCTCGGCGTAGTCGCTGAAGTGCAACTCGCAGGGGTCGTCCCCGGCGACGCGATACATCTCCAGTGCGGAAAGATTGCCTGTTTTGGGATCAAAAACAAAGCGGCAGTCTACTCCTCCGTAGGTTCCCTCCAAGGCATCGCACAGCCCCTGGCTGGGCGACGAAGCCTGGTCATGATCTTGACCCAGTAGCATGATGGCGCGGCGATCAACGAGGTCCTGCGTTCCCAACGCGGGGACGGTACCCAGATACGAAATCTCGCCGAATCGCTCCGGCCCCAGGATGAGCAAGCGCCGCCACAAGCTGAGCGCGGCCAACATGCCGCCGCTGCCGGGAGGTTCGGCGAGCATGGTCAAATCTTCGCCAATCGCGACCTGCAATCCGGTGGCGACCGTGCCAGGCATGATGCAAACGGCTGCATTGTCGGTTAGCCGCAATTCCGCATCACCGCCGCCTGGCAGTTCCCCTTTCAAAACCCAAGCGCCGTTCATTTCGTGAAAGTCGCCACGCGACACGCAACGATTCCAGGTGCGCGCCCGTTCAACCTTGTTGAAGAAATAGTTGGCATAACCGCGGCGCGCCTCGAAGACGGCCTTGACCTCGGGCGGCATCGGCGCCGAGTGCGCCACATGCGGCGCCGATTGATCAGGCTGATCGTCGGGCTGGTCGCCGTCGGGCATGGGCTGCCGTTCGCGCCGTTCGGGCTTCTCCTGATCCGGGCGGCGCGGACCCGGCTCTGACGGCACACGGCCCTGGACTTTCGATAGTAACTCCTCGGGGTTGTGCAGCCCGGCCAATCTTACGGCAACGTCGAACGTTTTTCCCTCGTGCCGATAGGTGAGCGCGACGCGCCAATCTTTGGGAAAGATTCCCAGCACATTCTTGAAGGCGTTCACCGTGCTGACGGCGCGCCCGCCAAAGCGCACAACTTCGTCCCCTTGCCGCAAACCACGGCGGAAAGCGTCGCTGTCGTCCAGTATGTCGGAAACCGCGATGCGCGCGTCCTGACGCGTGGTGACGCGGGCCCCCAGCGTCGCATGATCGACGACGCGACCGGCCTTCAAATGACCGAGAAAGTTTTTAATCTGGTTGATCGAGATCGCATACCCCACGCCTACATTCACGCGCCCCCGCTTCTCGAAGCTGCCGCGTCCGTTGATGCCGATCAAGCGGCCCTGGCTATCGAAAAGCGGACCGCCCGAATTGCCAGGGTTGATCGAGGCATCCGTTTGCAGGCAATCGGTATACTCGAGCAGCGTACCGGCCGGATATTGATAGCGGTGGACTCCCGAGATGATGCCATAGCTGACCGACGGAGTGAAATCGGTGGCGAGCAAGAACGGGTTGCCGATCGCAAAAGCCCAGTCCCCGACCTGCACCTGATCGCTATCTCCTAATTCGGCGTGCGGAAAATCGTCGCGCCCCAGCAGCTTCAGCAGTGCCACATCACCGACGGGATCGATGCCGACGATGACCGCGTCGTACATGCGTCCGTCGGCCATGCCGCACTTCATGGCATCCCCGGACCCTTTGGTGACGTGGAAATTCGAGAGGGCGTAACCATCGTGCGAAATCACGACCCCCGACCCGCCCCCTTGGCCTCCGGCGGCAAAGATCGCCAGCGCGGCCTCAGAAGCGCGGGCCACGATCAACACGCGGTCGGCCTCGGCCTTGAGCACGGCCTCGTCGGCGGCGGCGCGCACTACGCCCGGCAAGGCAAGCAAGAGCAAACACAAGCTGCTGGCGGTTTTCATTTCAACATCCTGGCTTCGCACAGATCCAGCCAATCGCCTACGTCCATGTCGTCGCCAAAGTCCACGAGGAACTTTAAGCGGTTGATTCCTGTAATATCAAGCTCCACAGGCCGCGGAGCGTCCTTGCCTGAGAGCGTCTGCTCAAACAGTGTGCGCTCGTCGCCAAGAATCACCAATCGCAAGTTGCCGCCCGGACGCAGCCGATCATCGATGCCCAGCACCGCCCGAAAAAGATGAAACTTTTCGGGCAGCCGGTACGAGATCTCGGTGCGGCTGTGCAGGGTCAACCCCTTGGCGTAGTCCTTGCCGCCAACCCGCAACGGCCCGCCGTCGGGCGAGCGGTCGGCCCGCGCGCGAAAGAACTCGGCAGCGGCCAGTGACACGTTGGCGTCGCCCAGGTAAGGAGTCCAATGGGACGACTCGGGCTCCAGGTCGCCAAGATACTTCACGTTGCTCGGCGAAAAGTCGATACGTGCGAGACCTGCCAGCGGCCGCGCGAGAGTTACTCCCCCGGTGGTACGCAGGCGCAACATATCGCCGTCCAGTTCCAGCGACTCGGCCCGCAAGCGCGAGCCGGCCGCGTCCGTGACGACGCCGTGCGAAATCCCAGCCGCGGGTCGGCCGGAATCGTTGTAAAGCAATCCATCGACTTTGGATCGTTTGACGCGCAACGTATCACCGTCGAGTTCAAATTTCACGATGTCGTCGGCAACGTCGCGCAGCATGCCACTGAGAAAATCGAGCGCGTCGTTTTTGCGGACCACGAGCGAATCGGTGCTGCGATCCGATTTGACGATTTCGGCCCATTGATCGGCCAGTGGTCCGGCATGCTCGCGGAAGCGCACGTTGTCGATCGCGCGCGTGGGAATCTCGATGTTGCCTCCGCCGACGAGCGCCAGTCGCGCCTGGGAATCGCTGGCGGTATACGTTTTGGCAAGCAGCAGCGACCCATCGGCCAGGGTCACCCAGGCCGCGGGCTGTTCTGCCGCCGGGGCGCCTGGCGCCGCGGGAGCCGACATGGAGAAACTCATTCCGGCCAACTGCTTCGTCGCGAACTCGCGCGGACCTTCGGCCGTTTCCAATACCACGCTCTCGTTGGCCAGCCGGACCAATTGACCGGCGACCGAGTCTCCGTCGAGCGTTTGCACCTGGGCCGAGGGCGTCGCCGCCAGCAGCGCGGTGAGTATCAGTAGTCCCATGCAAACTACCTCTTCTGTGCCATCCTTGGTCTCAGGCAATCGGCGGTCGAACCGTGTGGATTACGGGGGGCCGACCGAGCCGTTCCATCCCCGAACAATGCGCTTTAGCTATTCTACCGGTCAGCTTCGTCCTCGGTCGCCAACTTTCGGAAATACTGCTCAATAATGTCTCGATAATGCGACGGAAAATCCTTGCCAATCTGCTGTAGGGCCTCCTCGCGCTCCTTGGCAGGCAGGTCACCCCAGCCGGCCGTCTTGCCGAGGTTGCGACGGTCGACCTCGCCTGGCCCATGAGCCCCCGCGATCCGACTGTCGGGCATGGGCTGCGACGGCGGAGGGGCGCCGCCGGCGCCGCTTTGTTGTTGCTGCTGTTGCTGTTGCTGCTCCATCTTTTCGATCATCTTATCGAGCGAGGCGATGACGTCGTCCTCTTCCTTGCGCACCTTTTCGCCGGCGCGTCCCAGGTCAAGCCGACGGCGGATATCGTCCATTCGTCGCGCGATGTGATCGAGCGAATCGTCTTCCAACGACTTCAGATCCTCCTTCATCAAGCCGGCCACCGTGACATAGCGCGGCGGACCCTCCACGACTTCGCTGAGCAGGCGGTCGATCGTTTTCAGTCCGTCCGCCTTGTTGAGCAGCTGATGATGGGCCACGCTTTGAAAGAACAGCAGCGTCGCGGGGTCGACCACGTCGGCCGGTTCGAGCCCGGCTAATTGCTCCAGCGATTCGTCGTATAACCGCTGCTGCGACAACCAGCGTCCGTAGTACAACCGCAAGTTATTGCGGACGAACGCTGGCGTTTCTTTGTCAGCGAGCCATTCCTGTGCCGCCAGCGGCTTCGGATCGCGCGGCTTACCGCACAGGTTGCACAGCGACTTGGCGCGTGGGTCGACCAGGCAGAAAGTCGCCGCCAGGCGATCCAAGCTGGTGGCGGTCGCGTAGGGGCCCGCGTCCGCTTGCCAAATCTCGGCCGCCGCGGATTTGACGTCCGTATCGGTCTGCCGCTGGTCGAGCCAGGCCAGGACGCGCTCGCGCACTTCGGTGAGCGGCGGCGCCTTGAGCACTGGAACGTTGGCCAATGCGTCGGGCTGCGAGCCACGCGCCGGCGAGGATGCAGATAGCGCCAGCACGAGGGCACACAACGTAATGACGATGGGAGCGTTCATCGGTTTTTCCCCGTGACGATGTCGCGCGTTACGCGGAACACGCTTTCCTCACGCTCGGCCAGGCGTTGCAATTGGTCCAACAGCTCGGGCTTGTCGGCCTGCCCAACGTCTCCTTCAACCAGACGCGCCAATCGTTTGGTGCGCATGTTGATGCGCATTTGCAGAGAACGGATCATCTTCAACTCGGCCAATTGATCGATCAGCGGCGGATCAGGCTGCTCCCCTTCGGCAGGGGGTTGCTGTTGCTGCTGCTTCTGTTTCTCCATGTCTTGTTGCGCTTTTTGAAGCGCCTCGATCATCTCTTCCAACGCCGCGATCACGTCCTCTTCGATCCCTTGGGTGATGTCGCCCACGTCCGACTGGCCCAATCGCGCGACGATCTGGTCCATGTCCTCGCGCATCTGTTCGACCGCTTCGGGAAAGGCCACGGCGGACCCCTCTTCGCGAAGCACCGTCAGGGCACTTTCGGCTTCGAGCACGATTTGCGACTCTCTGCGGCTCAGGCGGCCGGCCTCGATCTCGTCATCGCGATCGCGCTCGGCCGACGGCGTGCGATCGACCCGCTTGGTTCCTTCGTAAACCTCGATCTGGGCTTGCAGCATCTTGCGGAAGCGGGCTTCGAGCATGGCCAGCATGCGCTCGAGCTCTTCCTCGCGCAATTGACGCAGGATCTCTTCCAACTCGGCCTTCGCCTGCTCTAGCTCGCGGATGGCGGCCTCTTGCTCTTCGGCGGCTCCCTCGCGCTGGGCCTTTTCCAGTTTTTGTCGGGCGGTATCCATCTTCTCTTGCGCGGCCTGCACGCGCTTGCGCGCCGAGTCGGCCGATTTCTGCTGCGGACTCTGATCCTGTTGGTCCTCGTCCGACTGTTCCCCTTGATTCTGCCCCTGCTGTTGTTCGCCCTGTTGTTTTTGGTCGTTTGGCTTGCCCGACTTGCCTTGCGCTTCGGATGGTTTTTGTTCGTCCGCGCCTTTCTTCTTTTCGTCATTCGCGGACTTGTCATCCGCTTGTTTATCGTCTGGCTTCTTGCCGGACTTGTCTTCGTTGGATTTGTCGCGGTCCGATTTCTTGTCGTCGGGATTGCCCTGTTTCGCGGGTTTCTGGTCGTCGCCTTTGCCAGGAGAGGATTGGCCCTCGCCCTCGGGTTTACTTGACTGGGAATCGTCTTGTTTGTCGGACTGTTTATCCGATGGTTTGTCGGTACCGTTTTGGTCGTTCTTTTTTTGCTGTTTTTGATTTTCGCTGCCGGCATCGCCCTCGGAGTCCGCGGGCTTATTGCCTTCTTGCGGTTTCATGTCCTCGGCCAGCTTGGCCGTGTCCTCGGCGACTTTGCCCTGGCCGCGGGCGAGGTCCTGTAGATCGCCGTTGCCCGAGGTCTGTCCCTGCAATTGCCGCTCTTTATTGATCAGCTCGGTGACGCGGCGGATCTGTTCTTTGACGCGCGCGCGTTCGTCTTTCAAACCCTTGTCGCGTTCCTCGGACATGAGCAGTTCGAGCAACTCGGCCAGGTCCTTGTTGACATCGTTCTGGCCGCTCAGTGCGACCGAGAGCCGATCCTGCGTGAGCAATTCGACCAGCTTGTCCAGCTGCAGGCCGATCAACTGGTGCTTGCTTTCGGCCACGGCCTTGCGCAATAGCGCGGCCCGCTTCGGATCCGAGGGTGCGGTAAGCTCCGCCATGCGCAGCAGCACTTCCTCGAAGCGCTTGTACTTTTCCGAAAGCTCACCCTGCTGGCGGGCTAGATCCGCCGCCGAACCGGCGTCCGGGGCCGTGGACTCTGCCGCATCCCCCGTTGCCGCGGGCGCGTCCGCGGCCCGTGCCGCTGGCATGCTGGCGGCCGGCGACCAGAAGACAATGGCGAGCAGCGCGGGAACGATGCTCAGGACCCAAGAGGTCCGGGCGGTTTTTGCCGAAATTCGGGCCCTCATGGCGAGTCCTCCAACAAGTCGCGCACCTTGCGCTTCTGCCGCTCGCGAATTTGATCCTGCAACGTCTTTTCCGACGTGATGATCGATCGCAACATTTCGATCGCTTCGTTAAAGCTCTCTAGCTCGAGCATTTTATCCCGCACGCGCACCATTTCGACCAGGATCGCATCGGCCTGTTCCACGGCCGCACGGCGGGCCGCCGGCGCGGACTGCGGATCGTGCAATTGGCCCAGTAGGGCCTTCAGGCGGCGATCCCACTCGGGGAACATCTTTTCGGTGATCCCCTTCAGCGGCTCGGCGATATGATCTTTCAGGCGGATTTTCAACTCTTCGGTATCGACCCGATTGTTGATCAACTCCTCGCGGATCTCGTCGAATGCCACGGCGACGCCGAGCGTTTCCTGGGCATTCTTCTCGGCGTTTTGTCGAGCCCGTTCGACGCGCAAATGAGCCAGCGAGGGGGCATCCGCGTCGGCCGAGTCCGAGCTTTTTGTAGCGTCGTTGCCCTTGGCTTGATCGTCGGCCGACGGCGACGCGGGAGATGTCTCGGCCTGATCCGCCGGCAACTCGGCCAGCGAATTGCGGGTCTCCGTCACCTCGTCGATGATTGTTTCGTAGCGCTGACGCAGGTTCAGCTCACGCGACTCCAACATGGCACGCAACGTCTCGGGCGTGACGACATCAAGCTGGAAGCGCTCGCCGAGGGCCGTATGCGGATGATCCCCGTCGACAAGATGGTAGCCGTCGGTGGCCTGGGCTCCGAACAAAACCTTCTGGCCGGCCTTTAGCGCCAGCTCGCGCACTTCGAACGCTTCATCGACGTCAACTTCGTTTTGACCCGCCGGCGCCGTGGCAAAGGCAGGGTGCTGGGCCTCTTGCTCGTCGATCGTGACATTGAACGCGGCCGCCGCCACTCCATAATCGTCGACGATCTGCCCCACCAGGGGTAGCCGCGCTTGGGGCGTGATGGCCGTGCCGATGCCGCGTAATTGCAGCGATATCTGCGGGGACTCGTCCGCCACGGCCGAGAGCGATACCACGAACGGTTTGCGGTTGTGAATGCCGTCCGTGTCGAACAGCGTGAAAGCCAACGTCGCATCCCCCGCGAGTTCCGGCATGGTAAAGCGAATCGTGCGCAGGTCGTCACCGGCGCTGGGCAGCAGCACCGTCTCTGTGTGCAACGTTTTGTCGTCGATCGGATAATCGATCTGCGCGCGAATCAAATCCTTGTTGGCCCTGGCCCGCACGGTGATCCGCGTTCCCAAGGGAATTTGCATCGATCCGGTCACCGGAATTTCGTGCGGGCTGCGATTCATATACGCCGGGTACTCGCAGAGCAGCGTCGTTTCATCCACCGTGGGGCTGTCGACGACGCGAATGCGCAAATCGCGCACGCGGGCGTCGCCGCCGAAGACGTCGAACGAAAGCGAGGAGAGCACACTGCTGAAAGTATGACGAAAATCCTGGTATTCGTCTTGGTCAATCGTCGCATTGCCGACGCGGGTCAGCGTGTCGCGTCCGCGGACACCTTCTTCGGTCGCATAGCGGATTTGCACGATCTCCGGCACATGAGGCATCGACAGGTCGGCGCGCACCAGTACGTCGACGTCGTCCCCTTTGGCCACCACCTTCTCGCCATTCTCGAAGCCGACTATGACCAAGCGCGACGTGCGCGGCCAGGGGTCGTCGGTCGCTCCGGTCAAACGATCGACCCCGAAGCGCATCGTGGCCGGCACCGCCAATGCACCGACGGCCAACGTCGCGACGAGCACGGCCGCCGCCACAACCGAGCGAACCAGCGGGGTACGCCGGAAAATATCGTCCAGCCGCACGCCATGAGCGCGGTGGGCGGCCTGCTCGAGCGTATGGGATAGCATCTCGCGTCCGAATTCCCCCAGGTCGCGATCGGACTGTGTCAGGTCGACCGACGTCAGCAGGCTGTCGTCGAAGGCGCGAAACCGGCGTTCGAGAAGCAACGCCAGGCGGGTGTCAGAAAGGGACGTCGCCAGCCGCAAGATCACCAATCGATAGAAAACCACCACGGTCGCGATTGCGCCCAGGCCCAGCAGGCCGCGCCGCCAGGCGACCGGCGGCTCGAAGAACCAGTCCACTGCCAGGCTGAGCCAGAACGTGGCGCAGAGAGTAGCGATTGTCGCGGCCAAACCTTCGACCACGATATAGCGACGAATTCGCTGTCGCAGCTGCGCCAGAAGCGAGCTGACATGCGGTTCGAGCCGTGGTCGTTCTTCTGCGATGGCCATCGATCTGGTTCTTGCCCGTGCCTGAAGCAGCGTGCGCTTATGGTGCTAAATGCTAGTGGATCGTGCGTTTAACTAAGGCGTTCACGGCGGACTTGCCGTCGTGCGTGACCCGTGTGTGACAATCGCTCATGCCAACTTTACCAACCTGCGAATCAACCATTCGCTGCAAAACAGTGAACATACCGTGCCCATTACCCACCAGTTGTCCCACAGGCGAACGGGTGTATCGAGGACAATCGTCGAGCGGCTTTGATCGCGCAGCTGTTTGACCAAGGGCCCTTCGTCCGTGCCGTTGCCGAATGCGGCGTCCAAGCCGACAAAATAGCTCCCGCCGGTTTTGTTGGCGATTTCGTTCAAAAGCGTGTCGTTGCGTTGCGGTTTCTCCCTTTCCAGGTCGGGCACTTTGACCTGAATACGGCGCGAGAGACGCTCGTCGGCCGATGCCGGTACTGCCAGCTCCAGCCGATAAACCCCTTCCTTTCGGACGGTGAATTGCCCGGCAAAGTTCCCTGGTCGCGCCGGATCGGCCAACAGCGTGACGTTTTGCTGCGTAGTATCTGGCAGATAGACCTGCAGAGTCGCTTGCGGCGCCACCAGCGGTTCGAACTGCGCGCCGTTGAGTTGCGCACGAACGGCCACGGTATTACCCAGCACGTAGCGATCACGTTCTACCAGCAGCACGCCGCGGTTGGATCCGCGCAGTAGTCGGCCTTGCGAGACGAAGCGGATGAGCTTCGTATAAAATCGCTCGAAGTACGCCTCATTCTGGCTACGCAGGCGCCACATCTCGCCGCTGCCCAGATAAAACACGCGGCCGGCTCCAAAAAACTGGCCCGCCAGATAAACAGGCTGCTGGTCTCCCTCGCGCGCGCGGGGATCGGAAAAGCGGCCATATACCGTGGCGGCCGGCTTGGGCCCCTTTACCGAGTAGTAGCCGTACACTCCTTTGAATTCGGACCAGGCCCTGGCACTGGCGGCTGCTGACTCGTCGATCCACAGGAACTCGGCGTCGGTGCCATCGCGGGTAAACTCGATCGGCCAGGGCTCTTTCGAGCCGTAGCGCCCATCGTCGAGGATCGAAAAGCGGCGATTGAACTCGACGGGATACAACGCCCGTATCTTGGCCAGCGATGCATCCTGCGCGAGAGAATCGCTGTAGATCGGGCCGGCCACGACAACCAGGCCCCCCGCCTGATCGGCGATCCAGCGCTCGAGCGCATCGATTTGATCCGACGACAGTGTTCGCCAGTTGGGGTCGAAGGCGATGATGCAGTCGTATTCGTACAGTTTTTCGCGCGTGGCGGGGAACTCGTCGAGAATTTCATGCGCATCCTGCGACATGCCTTCCTCGCCGGTTTCCAGCAGGACGTCGACGATCATGTCCTTGTCCCGGCGGAGTTGATTGCGCAGGAACTGGTATTCGCGTGTGGGGCCACCGGCGAAAAGCAGAATCTTGGTTTTGCGGTCGACGATTTCGATGTCGACTTCTTGTTGATTGTCCCCCGCATAGGCATCCTTGGGCGGAGGTACGACACGCAATAGAAGCGTCTTGCGCCCCATGCTGTCGGGCACCAACTCGAACGGCACCGGCACGACTTCGCCGTCTCCGCCGAGGGTCACCTGCGTTGCCTCGATCTTGCCCCCTTTCTCTCCGCCGGGTCGGGAGCCCGCCGCGGCCTCGTTCGACAGCAGTTCGACGGTGACGCTCTGCCCGGCCATACCCTGCGATTGCAGATAGCCGGTGGCGGTGTACTTGTCGCCCGGATAGGCACGCGCCGGCACCACGAAGTCGCTGACGCGAACGTTGACATTCTGCCGGTCCGATCCGATGCCCACTGTGAAGACAGGAATTCCCGCTTCACGCGCAGTAGCCAACACCGACTGGGGCTCGATACCCGCGTTCTGCTGACCATCGGAAAACAAGATGACGCCCGAGACAGGCTCGCTGCGCTCTTCATTCAGGATTTGCCTCAGCGCCTGACCGAGCCGGGTTTCCACGCCGCGGGGAGCCAGTGATGCGTCCCACGATAATTCGGTGGCGCGCCGGGGTGCGGTCGTCCCCTCGTCCGTCGTGGGCTCTTTCGGCGGCAGCTTTTCCAGCGTCGTTACCCGCACCAGGTCCTGGTCGAAATGTGTGACCACGACATCATGTTTGCGTCGCAAGTCATCCAGAAAGCGCGACTGGGCCAGTGCCGACTGTACCTGTTGCGCCCGGCTCGGTTCGGCCGGTATTGGCGAGGCATCGGCATCGTGCAAACCCATGCTCAGGCTGGTGTCGATCATCAGCACGGCGCGGGAATTGGCCACGACTTCACGTTCGTTCCGCCATTGCGGTTGCAGGTATACGACCAGCAACACGGCCAAGGCGGCCACGCGGAGCGCCGTCAGCAAAGTGGCGACCGCCCGGCTCAGTTCGACGCTGTCCCGGCGATACATGTAAACGGTGAAGGCAACAATTGCGGCGAAGCCCACAAGCGGCAGCAGCCAGCCCGACTCGGACTCGACGCGACCCCATTCAAATGTGGTGCGCATTCCGCCCGCGGCAATTAGCCAAGGAGTATTCGACATCAAGTCGTCCTCCCCTTGGCTTTGGGGTGGTAGCTGGCCGAATAGGCCAGCATCTGCTCGCCCACCAGGATGCCCACCAGCACGTACAACAGCCAATCGCTCAGGTTCGAACCGGCCAACTCGTGGGCCGTTACCTGGAAGTCGTCGGCCGCGCGATACTCGTAGCGCACCCCGGGCAGCCGGGCCGCCAGATGGTCGCGGTCGACGACGGCCAAATCTCCTTCGTCCGGCTCGATGTTGAAGGCAAAGCGCCGACTTTCCTCTTGGTTGTCCGTCGTCGAGAGCTGTACTTCGTAGACGCCGCTGGTCGAGGTATCCGGCAGCGAAGCGCTCAGGCCCGCGCCGGTCATAGCCGCGTCGACAGTCACGGGTGTTGCGTCGCCGTTGCTGGGAGGTAAAAAGCGCACCTGCGGTTGATAGCGGGCCGCATCCAGATTGAGTGCGATCGGCGTCCCCACCAGACGCGATTCTTGTCGCGCTTCGCCGGCGGCCAAATACGATTGCAGTTCCAACAACGCCACGACATAGCTCGGGTTGCGGCCCCAGTTATTCCACACTGGCGCCGCGGTGGTCAGCATCGCTACCACCCGTCCTTTGCCGAGTTTATGCTCGATCGCGAGCGGGTCACCATTGCGCAACCGCGCGATCACTTGTGTACCCGAGTCGGCTGCCGGAGCCCATCCCTTGGGAACTGAAAAATAGCGCTCGACCGTTACGCCGGCCAGATAGCTGTTTCGCTCTCCGGCGAAGATTCGCAGTGCGCCGTGATCGAGCGGTTCGATGTCCGCCCCTTTCTCCAGCCGATCGAGCAACAGTTGCGTTTCGCGCAGCAGGGGCGCCGGAAACAGCCCCTGGCCCTCGCGGTACAGCCGATCGTTGTAAAACTTCGGCTGCGCGTGCTCGCCGAGGAAGAACATCACGCCGCCGCCCGCCTTGACATAATTCTCGAGCGCCGTGACAGCTGGAGGATCCAGCCGATCGACGTCGGTCAGATAGATCGCCTGGAACTTGTCCAGCGAGTGCTTGTTCAAAAAGTCGGGCCGCTCGACCTGCGGCTGCAAGCCGGTCCGCACCGTTCCGCCGGGATAGAAAACCGTATTGAGGAAGCGGGCATTTTTGGCAGTCTGGTCGCCGTCGACGATCAGAATAGGAACGGCTACTGGCAAATCGACGAGGCAATAGCGAACGTTGTCCGCCACCACCGCGTCGCTCGGTAGCTTGGCCGTTACCTGGTGTACTCCGGCGGTAGCGAAGAACACCTCGAAGCGGCGGGTCTCACTTTGACCGGCCCCGATCTGGTCGATCGTAATAGCCGGACGTTCGTGGCCGTCTTCGGCCAGCAGCACGGGTACGTTCTCGACCGGCTCGCTACCAAAATTACGGAGCGTGACTTCGACGGCCACCGGCACGCCCGCGGCTTGCGTGCCGCCCAAAGGAGCAAGCGATGTAATCGCCAAATTGGGTCGCGCCGTGTCGACGCAGTTGATCATGTACAACTGGGCGATCGACGGTGAAAGCCGCGCGAGGCTAGCGGCCACGGCATCGGGCTCTTGCCAATCGCGGGCGCGGAAATCCGAAACGACGTACATCACCGTCTCTTCGCCGCCGGTTTCCGCCAAGGTCTGCTCGACGGCCGCGAGCGCGGGCTCCAATCCCACGGCCTGCTGCGAGGCCTCGATAGGACGCAACTTGCTATCGAGTTGCTCTTCGAAGCTGGTATCGACGCGCTCTTGCAAGAAATCAAACTGCGTGCCGCCGTTGATGCCGGCCTTGCTCAAGCGCAAGACGGTGAACGTCTGCGGCGTGGCCTGCCGCGCGGCCTGCGCCGCCAACCGCCCGACCAGGCGCTTGGCCTCTTCGAAGGCGCTGGTGCTGGCCCAACGGTCGGACATCGAGAAGCTGTCGTCGAGCAATACGACGTGATGGGTTTTCACCTCGCCGAACATCCGTCCCCATTGGTTCTTCAACAGCGGCTGCGCCAAGATCAGCACGACGGCCGCCACGATCGCCAATCGCAATAACAGCAGCAGCAGCTCTTTGAGCTTGATCCAAGTGCTGCTTTTCTTGCGGCTGGCGAGCAGGAATTCCATCGCCGCCCACTGCACGCGGCGCTGCCGCACGAGATTGATCATGTGGATCAATATCGGTACGGCGAGGATCAGCAATCCCCACAGTAGACCTTGATTTACGAATGAGGACGCCATGCTTCGGTCAATCGCGAGGGGGGAGACTTTTTCCGCAGGTTCCGCAGTGCAGGGGGTTAGTTACGATGGTGCATGCCCAGCCGGCTGCTCAGGTACGTTGCCAGAGCCACGTCCAGAGGATGGCTGGTGCGGATCAACGCATAGTCGACGACGTGCTGCGCGCAGCCGCGTCGCAATTCGTCGAGATAGGTGTGCAGCGCCGCCAGGTAGCCTTCGCGCAAGGCCCGCGGATTGCACGTCAGGTGTTCGGGCAGCTCCAAGCCGTCGAAGCGGGTGGGGCCATTGAAATCGAAATCCAGCTCGTCGTCGTCCATCACGTGAAATACCAGCACGTCGTGTCCGCGCTGCTTGAGCAGTCGCAAGCCCTTGAAGAGGCCCGGCCGGTCGACCAGTAGATCCGAGATCAGCACGATCATGCCGCGACGCGGAGACCTTTCGACCACGTCGCGAAGAATCCGGTACAAATCGGTCTTTTCCTCCGGCGCGCTGACGTCCAGTGCCTGAATGATCGATTGCAGGTGCGTGCGCTTGCTGCGCGGCGGCACAGCCACGCGCGTGGTCTGATCGAACGACACGCAACCGACCGAGTCCTGTTGGCGCAACAGCAGATAAGCCAGGCTGGCCGCGATTGTGCAGCCGTAGGCGTACTTGTTCAAGGGGCCTGTGCCGTACTGCATGCTGCCCGATACGTCGACCAGCAGCGTGCAGCGAAGGTTGGTCTCTTCTTCATACTGCTTGACGTAATAGCGGTCCTGCTTGGCCCACACCTTCCAGTCGATATGCCGCGGATCATCTCCGCGCGTGTACTCGCGGTGCTGCAGGAACTCGATCGATTGACCGAAGTAGGGGCTGCGGTGAATGCCGGACAAGAATCCTTCGACGATGTGCCGGGCGCGCATCTCGAGGTGCGCAATCCGTCCGACCGTCTCAGGATGCAAAAATCTTTTGGAATCGGACGTCATTGGTCAACTCGTCTTCTTTCGTGGGGGTCGCTTCGAGCAGTCGGTCGATCACGTCATCGGTGGTTATGCCCTCGCTCTCGGCGGCAAAATTCACCACCAGCCGGTGTCGCAGCACAGGCTTGGCGAGCGCTTGGATATCGTCCGTCGTGACATACGTGCGGCCACGCAACAGGGCGCGGGCCTTGCCCCCCAGCACCAAGAATTGCACAGCCCGGGGTCCAGCGCCCCAGTTCAACTGGTCCTGGATGAACTCCGGCGACCCCACCTCGTGGACGCGCGTCTGACGCACCAGCGACAAGCAATAGCGGATGACGTGGTCCGAAACGGGCACCTCGCGCACCAACCGTTGCAGGGCCAGGATTTCGTCGGCCGTGAGCACCGGGATCACGTGGTCGACCATCGTGGCCGTGGTCCGGCGGGCGATCTCGAATTCCTCGTCGAACGAGGGATACTTTACGAACACCTTGAACATGAAGCGGTCCTGCTGCGCTTCGGGCAGCGGATACGTCCCTTCTTGCTCGATCGGATTTTGCGTGGCCAGCACGAAGAACGGGTCGGGCAGCCGATGGCGCACCCGGCCGGCCGTGATCTGGCGTTCCTGCATCGCTTCGAGCAATGCCGCCTGCGTTTTGGGCGGCGTGCGATTGATTTCGTCGGCCAGGATGATGTTGCCGAACAGCGGGCCCTGCAAGAAACGGAATTCGCGCGCGCCCGTCGAGCGGTTCTCTTCCAGGATCTCGGTGCCGGTGATGTCGGCCGGCATCAAGTCCGGTGTGAATTGGATGCGGCTGAACGACAGGTTGAGCGTGCGGCTAAGCGTGCTGATCAGCAACGTCTTGGCGAGCCCCGGCACACCTTCCAGCAGACAATGCCCGCGGCTGAAGAGCGAGATCAGGAGTTCCTCAATGACCTCGTGCTGACCGACGATCACTTCGGATAGCTGCTGGAGGATCTTTTCTCGCGCCAGGCCGAGCTGGCGAATCGCCGACGACTCGTTCAGGCTGTTGTTCTCCGCGGTCATGCACGACTCCCGGTGTTCTAGTTGCAGCTCGACCATGATCGGCCGGGCCATGATGTCAAAAAGGGCGGCGGTCGTTGCGCGACGTCTTGCCGGCGGTCCGCTGTGGTGCTGGTTCTGGGTGTTGATGGTCAGGGGGCGAAGTGATTTTCGACTTGTCGAATCCGTCGCGCACGGAGCGGATCTAACGCTGGTAGATCGGCAGCATGGCGTCTTCCAATTGCAGGATGGTCAGGTTGATCGCGGTCGTGTAAATCGCGCCGATGTAGCCCTGTCCCCACGACCCGTTGGGACTCGCCTCGGAAACGATGCGGTTGTAAATCTTGTCACGGTATTCAGACCAGGTTTGCTCTCCCTCGCGGTATTTGACCTGGGCGTAGTAGTAGTGCGCGTAGTGCCAGTGGCCGAATCCCTCGTTGCCGATATTGGCCAGGTTCCGGTTGGCGTATTCCAGCAGCTTGGGGACGTAGTCGCTGTCGTAGTCCCCCGCATTGAAGAGACACGCGATCGCCGCCGCGGTAATCGCCGGGCGTCCCCCGCCGCCCTTGGAACTGTACTGCACTCCCCCGTCCGGCAGGGTGCACTGGCTGATGTATTTAATGGCTTTGTCGATTATCTCTTTGGGAACAGGAATGCCGGCGTTGCGGCAGCCGCGCAACCCTTGCACCTGGGTAATCGTGGTCGAGCCCTCGTCGAAATCGTGTCCGTCCTTAGCACTGACATAGCCCCAGCCGCCGGCCTGCGTTTGGGCCTCGCCGGTAAATTGCACGGCCTTGGTTAGGACCTCGATGAGGGTCTCGCGGCGGTCGAGGTCTTCTTCTTCGCCCAACACCTGAGACAAAAACAGCATCGAATAGCCATGGCCGTAGGTGTATCGATCGTCCCGTGCCTCGCCGATCAGGCCATTGGCGCGCGAGCGGCTGACCAGGTAATCGACCGCGCGGCGGATATTTGCCGCGTAACGGCCCTGTGTCGTCGTCGACCCTTCGGCCAACAGCGACATGCCAGCCAATGCCGTCATGGCCGTCGCATAGCGCCCGTCGGTCGCTGTCCAATGGCCAAGGCGCGATTGCGAATTGGCCACCCACTCCAGCCCACGATGCACAGCAGCGCGAACCTTCGGATCTTGGATCGACTTGGCCATCGCCCTCTCGGGCAGGGCCAATGCGATGACCGCAGCGATCAACACGAAAAGTTGTTGGCGTTTGTTCATATCACTCATCCCTCGGATTGAGCGGTGTCTGCAGAGGCGTGACAGATTCAAACCAATTCTGCAGCCCGCGCAATACGGCCCTGCCGGCTTTTCGTGCGTCGGAGTCCGTGCTCGTATTTTCGGGATTTGGTTCCTCGGGGACAGGCTTGCCGGTAAACGTGAGCCGGATCGTCGCGCCCTGGGTTTTCAGGAAGACCTGGTGATGTTCCGGATCCCCTTCAATGTCGAGTCCTTGCTGTATCGGCTGGGGGAGAACCTCTTGATGGACGACCTTGCCGGTTCGTTTGTCGAGGAACACCAACTCGGCCTCGGTGGGTTGCTGACGATTCTTGCGCGCGTTGTCGGTAACGAGTGTCGCGAACGTCAGCACCGGCAGCGCCGACGGCTGGCTGAGGAGCAGACCACGCCTGTCGACGGCGAGCGAGCCGATCTTTTTGCCAGACTGACGATCGAATACATAGACATGTCCGGAGATGAGCGGGTTACCGATACCCGCGGTCAGCGATTGCCGATTGATATTCGCGCGGCCAGGCAAAATCGGATGGCTGGCGGCTACGATGTACCGGTCGGGCGATCTTAGGACGTAAATCTCGCTTAAATTCGGCTCGGGCGACAGCTTCTCCTCGATCAATGGTTTGCCGTCGGCGAGCGACAAGAGCACGAAACTTCCATTGGGCGTCATCACACCAATCGCCTCGGTGCCGACGACCCAGGCCCGCGCATTAGTGGTGAACTCGCGTCGCCAGATTTCTTTCTCTTCCCAGGGGTCGGAGAATCTTACGATGGACTTGCCGTTTTCGATTGCCCAACTAGCGATCCGGCGTCCGAGCGTGACCATTCGGCCGCTCGACGCGGGGACTTTGCGCCGGCCGAGTTCTTTGCCGTCGAGCGGTCGGACGACGAGTGCGTCCTCGCTGTTGGGCGGCACGATGAACAACATCTCGTCGTCGCCAAAGAGGTCGCTGCCAGGTTCCGTGTCGCTACGCACCCAGAGGGATTCGCCGGTCAGTGGGCGCACGGCGATTACGGACCGCATCCGCTGGTAACAGGCCATGTCCGAAGTTACCGGTCCGATACCTCCTAGCGGTCGCCCCAAATGATCGGCGACGACCAGCCGGGGTACGGCCCACGGCACTTGCACGATGAGCGGTTGCGCCTGGAAAGCCATCGTCGGACTGCGATCGATCAGATCGTGACGCCACAGCACCCGAGCGCCGTCGTTGTTACCAGACCCCAGCGAGTCGATGGCCAGAATCTGATTTCCCATCGAAACCAGCACCACGTGGCCGTTGACCCGGGCCGGGTTCATCTGACCATTGCCGAAAAACGTGGCGTTCATGCCGGCCTGGTTGGGGTCGCGCAATGGCACCCGCCAACGCTCGTGCCCCAATCCGTCCACGCCCACCAGGGACTGTTGCTGCTGGTCGATACACAGGTTCGAAAACTCGTAGAAGGGCCCCAACGGCCCGCTGAGCTCCAGCGCAAAATGTCGCGTCAGGACTCCTGGCGCTGCCTTGCCGTCTTCGCGCTCGACAACGCCGATGGGCCAGGGATCGCCCGGTTCGAGGAAGCGGCAGACGTCGGCCGTCTCGGCAATTTCACTCACCAGTTGGCGGCCGGTCTTGCCGTCCAGGCATTCGACATCTGCAAATCGATCGGCGAGCCGACGATAGTACAACGCGGCATCGTCCGGACGTTTGACCGTGGTCAGCAGGGCGGCATAGCGGGCCGTAGCGGCCGCCGCGCGCGGGATATCGGTCGACAATTCCAGTTGACGCAACAATTGCTCGGCTTCGGCATACGCTTCCTCTTCGATCAGCCGATTGGCCAGTTTCTCGCGGGCGATGTCAGCATTCGGCAAGGCGCCGTAGAAAGCCAGGAAGTTACGCAAAGGCGCCGATCCGGCGGCCTGCACGGCCCGTTCGAGCCGCGCGGCGACCTCGCGGTCCATCTCGTTACGTTCGCTCGCCGTGGCCGTCTCGCTCAATTCTCTCAGCCGTGCCTGAACCCAGCGATCGCGGCGGACAGACAATGCATGGTCGACCCGTTCCAGGTCGTCAGCGCCTCCTTCGAGTTGCGCCATCCGGGAGTAGGCGGCAAACGCTTCGGGCACGTTTCCGCAGGCCTGCCAACCGAGGGCCGCCAGGCGGAGAAACGCGTTACGCTGAGCGGTTTGATCGATCAGTCTTTCGATATCGGCCAGTTGCTGGCGATCTTGCGGGAAATCAACACGCATACCCTCGAGCAAGGCATCGACCAATAAATCCCGTGTGCGCGGATCGGGGTTCACGGCAAATGACAGCCGCAAGCTGTCGGTCGCACCGCGAAAATCTCCGTCGTCCAGCAGCAACTCGCCGCGCCGTGCCAGCGCGCTGGCATCATTCGGGTTGGCGGCCACGGCGGCCGTGATCTGCTGCCACAAATCATCACGCTGATCGAACCGCTCGATCACGTCGATGTTTTGCGAAATCACGGCCCCGCGGTGGCAGATCAAGTTGCCCGGTATGGTGCCGCTCCGCGATTTGGCGCGGGCCACGATCCGGCCCGCATCGACATCGATCGCGGCGACCTCGGCCGTGGTCAGCGGCAAATGGTAGCGACGGCCATTGAAGAACCCTCGCCCACTCGGCACGCTCCCCGTGGGCAGCGGCAAGTTCTGCTCGGGCCAGGCGGACAACCCATCGCTGAGCGACAGATCGCGCACGCTGTTGCGACCAATCACCAGCACCCGATCGTCGTGTACGCAGCCGATGTACAAGCCGTCCTCGCGAGGTTTCTGCCAGATGGGCTTGCCGTCTAGCAGGTTCAAGCAATGCAGTTGGTTCGACTCCGGCGGCGTGAGCAGCACTTTGCCGCCGGCGATCGTGACGCTGGCGTCCATCCAACGACCGTTGCCGTTGGGATTGTGCGGACCGATCGCCGGATTGCGAATCATTCCCAGTCGCGCGACGTCGGGCGAGTTCATGTCGGTACGCGTGTACTGGTATCCCCACAACAACGAGCGTGTCGTCAGGTCCAGTGCCACGACTGCTCCCGATGAAGTCGGGCAGACCAGCACGCCATCCGAATACGACGGCGAAAGGCCTGTCGTGCGGCGCAGTTGTTCGGCGCCCCAATTCTCGATGACCGCCAACTGTTGCGACCACTCGAGCTTGCCTGTTTTGGCGTCGATGGCAGCCAGGCGAATTTCGCCTTTCAGCTCGGTCAGGGCGAATACCTTGTCCCCGAGCGGCAAGGGAGCGCCGAGAAAGAACGCGCCGGCCAGTTCCGATTGCGCCTCGCCCTGGGGGCCGCCAGCCTCCCAGGTCAGCTTGCCTTCGGTGGCGATGTCGTAGGCCGCCAGGCGGTTGAAGGATCGCGGACCCATCGGCTGGGGAACTTTGCGACCATTGGGCAGCACGACTAACCGCTGCTCGGGCAGGTTCATGCCGGCGTCGAGATCTTCGACACAAAACACGCGCTGGCCATCGCTGCTGATGGCTCCAAACGTCGAGTCTTCCCACAGCCGATGTCCCAGCCAGCGTGGGCCGACCGAGATCGCGGCGTTGACGATCATGCGGCCATTTCCCAAACGGCCGATCTGGTTCATGTTGGTATTCGTAGCTGCCCCGGGGTCAAGTAGCTGGCGGATCGAAGGATCGACCGGGCCGCGCCAAACACGTTTACCCGTGGCAAAGTTGATCGCTACCAGCCCGCCAATCGAGCGCATGAAGACATAATCCTTCACGGCGATGGGCTGCAGGCTGCACAGCAGCGTTCCCCCCTGATCCTGGGACGACTCGCGCACCTGGCTGACCATGCCTTCGATGGCGCCGCCATTTTCGTCGGCAGTGGGTACTCCCCAACGACGGCTGAGCAGCGGGCTGCTGCCATTGCTGATCGTGTTACGGCTGGCACTGCCGCGGAACATGGCCCACTGTTCGCCGTCGTCGACCTGCGTCGACAACCGCGCGCCGGCCACTTGCGCAAGCCAGGACAGCGCCTCGTCGTCGCGATGAAACAATGGGATCGCCTTACCGCCGACCATGACCTTAGCTGTGCGGACTTGTGCGGGTAGGTTTCGTAACGTTTCCTGGGCCTTGTCGTTCATACCGGCCTGCAGCCAACAGGCCGCCAACTGGATCGACAGTGTGGGCTCGAACTGGGCGGCGCCCGGCGTTCCGTACAGTCGTTTCAACGATAGCGCCGCGGTCATGGGGTGCCCGCGATCGAGCTGTTGCAGCGCCAGCACGTACGTTGCCTCGTAGCCGGCCTTGGTATGGAAGAACCTTCTCGATACTTCGGCCAGCGCGGCGGGATCTCCTTTGGCGACTGCGGCGTCGAGTTGTTGGCGCGCCGTGGCCCCGTAGAGTAGCTCGTAACTGGTGCGACCCTCACTGGGTAATTCGCCAATCAGCCGTTGCGCTTCGGCCTTCAGACTGCGATGGATCGGTTCGTCGCGCTTCGGCTGAAAGAAAAAGTCTTCCGGTCCTTCCAGGATGTCTCCCAACAAGCGGGCGGCTTCGCCGAAGCGCTTTTCCTCGAGCAGCTCTTGCGCCTTGGAAAGGCGTTGCAAGGTGGCGCGATCAGCGGGAAAGAAAACTGGCTCGTCCTCGCCGGCTTCGGCGGTGCGATTGATTCCCACCCGCACGCGTCCGTTGAATTGCAGGCCGCGCATCTGAAGTTGACCCGGCAGCGGGCGCGCCTGGGGCGGTGGGGCGGCCTTTTGTTGGGCCTCTTCCTGCTGTCTTTTGCGTAGCGCTTCGCGCGCTTTTTCGAGCGCCCCGGCGCCATTATCTTCTGCCTCGGGATCGGCCGCGGGAGTTGGCGCCGCGGGCTTGGTGGGCGCAGGCTTCGAATCGGCAGGCTTAGCATCGCCTGGCTTGGGTGTTTCGGCCGCGGGTTTTTCAGCGGCAGGCTGAGGAGCGTCCTCGCCCCAGGCACTCGCAAGGTTGCCGGCCCATAGTGCCGAGGCAGCCAGCAGCGCCGCGCAGGCCGTCCGCAAGCTCATGCATCCACCCTGATCCATGGCGTCTTTCCTTTATTGCCGATCTACTAGCCGAAACCTTCTGCCGGTTAGCGCACCGCCAAACGACCCATCAGATTTCGGAAACTCCGTTCGACCGCGGCGGTTTCGATCAGCAAAGCCAATGCCAAGGGAAGCAATCTGCGATTGCCAAGATTCCCGCGCGGGCAAAAACACGTTCCCCAATTGATTCAATGCCAGCAAAGTCTGCCCCGATTAACAAGTTCAACCGTTCGACCCACCGGCTACCGGTTCAGACCAAAGTTAGGTGATTTGACCTAATGCCTGACAACCATACCTCCCGCCGTACATCCCTTTACGCAGGTCACTGGCCGCGCGGAGGACTTGGCCACAAGTTTGCTCTAAGTGGCCGCTGCGACGTAAGATAAGCCTTAGCAATATCTTACATGACGGTCCGCGGAGCGGCAAGTTTCTGGCGGCCGTACGACGCCCCGGCGACGGGTCGGCAAAGTGATAATCGGCCCGTCGAAGCAGACAATACGGGTGGGATGTTACCCGAGTGGTTCGCGGCAGATGGCCAACAATCGCTCGGTCGCTGCGGGCCCGGTTTGCATCGTGGCCGTGATCGCACATGAATGGCGAAACGTCGTCCAAATGTCATGGAACGTCCATCTCTGAAACGCCCCGCGGCGGCCGACTGTGCCCAATTTGCGCGCTTCCGAAAGTGCATGTTGCATGGGTTGCGCCATGCTCCGACCATGTCTGCGGGGGCCGGGTTGGGGCAGTTTTGCATGGCAAAACGTGGTATTTCCCGGGAATATTGCCACCTTTCTGAAAATTTCCCGGGTTTTTTGGGTTGCTTTTTTGTTTTGGTCTATTTTTAATCATCCGATCGCCACCGCGGCGGTCAAAGTTCCAGTCACCATTTGCAAGGAGGTTCACCCCGTCATGGCGAAAGCCACTGCAACCGCTGCCAAGAAAGCGCCCAGCAAGAGCGAGACCCTGAACAACATTTCCGCCGCCACCGGTGTCAGCCGGAAGGACGTGTCGGCCGTTCTGGAGACCCTCGCCGGCGAAGTGCGCAAGGCTCTCGGAAACCGTGGACCGGGCGTGTTCGCCGTTCCCGGACTGGTCAAGATCACCAAGAAGAAGGTGCCGGCTCGCTCGGCCAAGAAGAACGTCCCGAACCCGTTCAAGCCGGGAGAGACGATGGACGTCAAGGCGCGTCCGGCCTACAACAAGGTCGCCATTCGCGCTCTGAAAAACCTCAAGGACATGGTCTAAGTCGACCCGATCTCAACCGATCGGTCCGCAACGATCACGCCCTAGGCGGAATCGCACTTGCGACCGCTCGTCCGTGGGCTCGCCGTTGGTGTTCTCCTTAATCGGAGCTCGCTAGGCAGCATACGGTCGAGCGGTCGCTTTTTTTTCGCGCTGCCCGTGCGACGCAGGTCGAGGTAGGGGTGGGCGTCGCCTTCGATTTTCGGCACGAGTCGATAGCTCGTCAAAAACGCATGGCCGTGAAGCCGCCGTCCACGTAATAGGCCGCACCGGTAATGAAGCTACCTGCGGTGCGCGAGAGCAGCAAAAGCGCTGTACCGACCAACTCTTCCGGCTTGCCGAAACGGGCCATCGGAGTCTGCTGCATGATACTCGTCGTGCGCTCGGCGTCGAGGATCTTGCGGTTCTGCTCAGCGGGAAAAAAACCGGGGCAGAGAGCGTTCACCCGCACGCCATGTGGCGCAAACTCGCGGGCCACATTGCGGGTAAGGTTCACCACAGCCGCCTTCGAGGCCGAGTAGGCGAACACCTTCGATAACGGACGGTCGGCCGTTACGCTGGCGATATTCAGAATCGCTCCGCCTCCGGTTGCGGTCATATGGCCGCCAAAAATTTGGCAGCCGAGGTGAACCGCGGTGAGATTGTTCGCCAACACGAAGTTCCAATCCTCGTCGCGGACGTCAGCATAACTGCTGGCCGAGTTGACGCCGGCGCCATTGATCAGCATGTCGACGCGGCCCTGTTGTGAGAGGGCCGCGTCCAATAACGCCTCGACAGAGGACCGCTCGCTCACTTCCACCGGCAGGAATGAAGCCTTGCCCCCCGCCTCATGAATCAGCCGCACGCGCTCTTCACCACGCTCGCGATTACGGCCGGCCACAACGATCGTGGCCCCCGCCTGGGCAAGCCCTTGGCACAACGCGCCCCCCAACACGCCCGTACCGCCGGTGACGACGGCCACCTGGCCTGCGAGACTGAACAGCTCTTCCAGAAACGGATTGGCCATGGTCGTAGTCGATGCCGGGTAAGAAATGTTCAATCAATCTTTCGGAGGTCGGCGCAGGCTGAGCCAATCCGTGTGGAACATGCCTGGCTTATCGACGCGGGCGTAGGTATGCGCGCCGAAGTAGTCACGCTGCGCTTGCAATAGGTTGGCCGGCAATCGTTCGCTGCGGTAACCATCGTAATAGGTCAACGCGGTCGTCAGTGCAGGGACCGGCACGCCCAACTCCATCGACGTGGCCGCCACGTGCCGCCAGGCTTCCTGCGCGTGACCGACGACTTCAGTGAAATAGGGTGCCAACAGCAGGTTTTCGAGATGAGCGTTCGCGTCGAAGGCTTCCTTGATACGGTCCAAAAACCGTGCCCTGATGATGCACCCCCCCCGCCATAGCAAGGCGATGTTGCCGCAGTTGAGCGACCAATCGTGCTCTTTGGCCGCCGCTTGCATCTGCACAAAGCCTTGTGCGTAGCTGCAAATCTTCGACGCGTACAAGGCCCGACGCACTTGCTCGACGAACTTCTCACGGTCGCCAGTGTACTTCGTCTTCGGTGCGGGCAAGACCTTGCTGGCCCGCACACGCTGCTCCCTGAGGGCCGACAGACTGCGGGCGTAGACGGCCTCGGTAACCAAAGTACTTGGCACGCCCAGGTCGAGCGCCAGCTGGCTCATCCACTTGCCGGTTCCTTTGGCCCCGGCGGTATCCAGAATCATGTCGACCAGGAATTTGCCGGTGAGTTCGTCTTTGACGCTGAAGATGTCGCGGCTGATCTCGATCAAATAGCTGTCGAGATCGCCGCGGTTCCACTCGGCAAAGACGTCGTAGAGCTTGTCGTTCGACAAACCCAACACGTTGGCCAACAGCGAATAGGCCTCGCAAATCAACTGCATGTCGCCATATTCGATGCCGTTATGGACCATCTTCACATAGTGACCTGCGCCGCGCGGGCCGACCCACTCGCAGCAGGGAATGTCGTGGTTCGGACCCACCTTGGCGGCAATAGCCTGGAAGATCGGCTTCACCAGCGGCCACGCGGCCGGACTACCACCGGGCATCATGCTGGGGCCCTTGAGCGCACCTTCCTCACCGCCCGAGACGCCGGTGCCGATGAACAGCAGGCCCTTGGACTCGACGTACTTAGTGCGCCGCTCGGTGTCGGCATAGTGCGTGTTGCCGCCGTCGATGATGACATCGCCGGGCGAGAGTAATGGAATCAATTGCTCGATCACGGTGTCGACGGCCGGACCGGCCTTGATCATCAGCATCACTTTGCGCGGCTGCGCGAGGCTGGACACCAACTCTTCCACCGTATGGCAACCGACGACCTGCTTGCCTACGGCACGCTTGGCGACAAAGTCATCGACAACGCTGGTCGTACGGTTGAAGACGGCAATTCGGTAGCCCCGGCTTTCGATGTTCAGCGCCAGGTTCTCGCCCATCACGGCCAAGCCGATCAGGCCAATATCACACGGTTTGCTCATGGCAGTAGTCGATATTCAGTATTTGGTATTTAGGAGCGGACGCTGATCGCTGATTGTTGCGCGAAAAAGGAAACACAAGAAACTCGCGCAACGCAGGATGTGATACATACCCTCTCGTTGCATGAATAGCGCTCGTCATTTCAGTTGTTCACAGGCCACGGCGGCTTTTCCGGCAGGCATTTGTCGAACGCGGCCAGCAGTTTGGCTTGATACGCGCCAGCAAAGGTCTTGGCGAAGAAACGATCGATTCCTTCTTCGAAGAGCTGCCGCCAACTGGCTTCCTCGGCCCCCGGATTGATCGGAAAGAAAAGGGCGTGATTGGCGACCGCGGCTTTGTAGTCGCCCGGCGCGTCACCGACCATTAGTGTGTGATGTGCCGCGTACTTGGCCGCTGCGCCCAGGGTTTCTTTTTTGGTGCCGATTTCCTGCCCACAGATGGCGGCCACGTAAGAGTCGAGTCCGTGTTCTTCCCATTCGCGGTGCAATGCTTCGTTGGGTGTGGCCGAGATCACCAGCACATCGGCCTTGCCGCGCAACTTTTCCAGACACTCGCGTACAAAAGGAAAAGGCGGCACACCGCGCACCATGCCGGCGATCGTCTCATTGACGGCTTTCGACCAAGCCAACGCTTGCCGTAGATCGGCATCGCCCGTCTTTTCCACGGCCGCGGCCAGCGCCGGGTTGGCTTGCTTGGTCTCGACTTTCAGCCACTCGACCAGCCCGGCGGGAATGCGAATGCCGATTCCGCGCGCGGCCACCTCGGGCCGTTTGGCCAACCATTCGAGCGCCTCGATCAAAGCCGGAAAGCGATTGATGCCACGGCTCTTGGAATACAAGTTGACGAACTCGGCCGCCTCGCGCGCGTACTTGCTGACACCCTGCAGCTCATAACTGTTGATGATGTTCGGAATGAAGCACTCCTTGTGCTTCAGCTCCATTGTGTCGAACGCGCAGCCGTCGGAGTCGATGCCGACCAGAAACTCGTGCTTCTTGGTGATTTCAAACATGGAATATCTGCAAATCGTGTTTAAGCGTCACGTGATTAAAAAAATTGCTAGGGTCGAAATCACGCGCTCTGGTCCGACGAACAATCACGAGACAGGCCGCATATTTTCAAAAACAATTTAAACTGCGAATAACAGGAATAGAGGACAGAAGAACGGAAGGAATGACCGCGTCTTAGTGCTTTCACCGGTCTTTTGTTTTTATTCGTGTGATCCGTGGATCTCAATATTTGTCTTTGTGCGTTCCAGCACGCAGGCAATTATTTTCGATCCGCCTCGGGCACGTATTTCGGTAGCTTTTGTTCGGCGTAAATCGGCTCGAAACGGGTCAGCCGCTGACGACCAGCGATCATCGGCAGCGAGACCATGTCTTCGCCCACCAGCGGCCGCGCGTAACGCACGAAGTCGTCGGTAACGTCGCAGCCGTCGGCCGTGATCCATTGCTGTGGGAAGGTTCGCTCGCTGTTGGCCACCTCGGCGAGCGACACTTTGTCGTAGCGGGCCGAATAGATAGGCCCCGGCTCGCGCAGGATCGTCGCCATGAAGCCACTCTCGCCGCGCGCCGCCAGCAGGGCCGCCATCTGGCCGCTGCGATAGGCTTCTTCGAGGTCGACGGTCGAGGCATAAGCCATCGAGTGACGTTGGTCCGTGCCCGAGACGTTGCCGCGCGCCGCCCCCTTGGCTGCCAACCCGACGCGATTGAGATGATTGACGACCGTCTGCGCGACCGTCGTCTGGCTCGAGCTGAACATCACGTGGCCGAACGAGTCTTTGACTTCGCCCAGCTTTCCGACGTCGAAGCCTTCGCTTACGACAACCAGGCACCGCGCGGTTGCGCGCAATTGATCGTTCACCTGGTCGGTCAATTTCTCGAGCGTGCAAGAGCTTTCAGCCAGGTAGATTTTCAGCGGCATCTGCCGATCGGGGTCAGCCAATCGCGCCGCCGCCGGGATGAAACCGATCTTTCGGCCCATCGCTTGCATCACCAGGACGGGATCGGCCGGGCAGGAGCCGGCGTTTTCCTCGTTGGCGTTCTGGATCGAGTGCATCCAATATTTTGCTACCGAGCCGAAGCCCGGCGTGTGGTCGATCAGTTTGAATTCGCTGTCTCCCACGTCGTTGTCGATGGTCTTGGGCACCCCGACCGCGACCAGGTCGAGGCCGCGCTCATGGGCGAGCGCCGCGATCTTGTTGGCGGTGTCCATCGAATCGTTGCCGCCGATGTACAGGAAATAGCCCACGTGATGGGCGCGGAGCACATCGATGACGCGCTCGAAATCTTCCTTTTGACTGGCACGCAGCTTGTAACGACAGGTGCCGATCGAACCTGCCGCCGGCGTGCAACGCAACAGGGCCACTTCGTCGGCGGGCTGCGCCGAGAGATCCAGCAGTTCTTCCTTGAGGACCCCTTCGATCCCGTGCCTGCCGCCATAGACGGTGGCAATCTCGTTCAACTCGCGGGCCGTCTCGATGATGCCGCGCAGACTGTTGTTGATCACCGGGCTTGGCCCGCCGCTCTGCGCGACGACCATATTGCGGGGGCGACTCATGGTGTCGTATTACGATCCGTGGGTTTCGTGGATGAGCAGGGCAGCGGGGGGCGCGCCGGTTGCGGAGCCCGCATCGCCGCTGGCGGGCCGCTGAGGCCCGTATCAAAGCCCGCGATTGTAACGCGGGGCGCATCGGCAGACAACGATGGCAGGCTGTTTTACGCGACTACTGCCACCGCAGGCCCACAATAAGTATTGGTCCATCGGGCCACACGATTCGTGACCGTGTCGCGGTAAGAAAATGAACAGGCGAACCGCAGCGGGGACTTTGCCACAGCCTCGGGCTGCTTTGTCGGCTGGGGCGCGTATACTAACCGCTTGCGTGCCGCACTGGTGCATGTCCGCTGTCGACGGGCAGGAGTACCGTGCGTGCGACGGTCCCTAGTTCCTACGAGGCGAAATCGACAATGCTCACTGAAGTCACCACCTACTACCTGGAGCTTTCCGAACCTGCGGGTTTGCGTCCGGCGCGTGCGCCGGACGTGCCGCTGGAAATTCATCAGGTGCAGATTCCCCTGCCCGAGTTGAATCGATTCTTTTACGTTGCAGTCGGCCGCGACTGGCACTGGCGGGCAAGATTGAAATGGTCTCGCGAGCGTTGGTTGGAATACATGGGGCGCCCCGAACTGGAAACCTGGCTCGTCTTGGTTGCCGGCACGCCGGCCGGCTATTACGAACAGGAATTGCAGCCCGAC
This sequence comes from Pirellulales bacterium, assembly GCA_036490175.1. Classification (NCBI taxonomy): domain Bacteria; kingdom Pseudomonadati; phylum Planctomycetota; class Planctomycetia; order Pirellulales; species Pirellulales bacterium. Next base: position 34,474 of record DASXEJ010000355.1, read on the forward strand.
GGCAATGCCGAAATCGTTAATTTCGGCATGCTGCCGGCCTTCGTCGGTCGCGGGCTTGGGGGCCATCTGCTCACGCATGCCGTCGAGCGCGGATGGGAGCGCGGCGCGAAACGCGTGTGGTTGCACACCTGCACGCTCGATCATCCTCGCGCGCTCGAGCATTACCTGGCACGCGGCTTTCGCCTATACGACGAGAAGACAATCGAGCGCGAAATCGACGCCGGACCGCAATCCTGGCCCGAGGTGTAATTCGGGCTTGGGCCGATCGCTCAGGCGGCGCGACGACGATTCGCATGTTGGGCCCGCTCGCGCATCAGGTCGCTGAGCACGCTCCGCACCACACGATCGTGAGCCCGTTCGCTTAGGGTGGATAACGCCAAACGGCCCAGATCTGGATGCGCTTGGGCGGCCACCGTGACTTGCGCCAACACGATCGGCCGCGCCTTGGCCCAGACGTAACCGCGAGCCTCGGCGTGCGTCATCAAGGCGACGCGTGGCTGGCAAATGTCGTGCAGCAGGCCATACGTTTGACGGCTAAGTTGCTGGGCCAGTTCGTCGATGAGTTGCGTGGCGCGCAGATCGGCCACGAAGCTGAAGAGTCCCATGGGGCCGGAATCCTTTCCAAAAAACGCCTTTGTCCTGCACACCCCCGAACGGCCGCCACGCGGTCTTGCGCGGGAGGTATTCGGTGGCTATGACACTCGATCCGACGCGACGGAGGATTCGCGACGGCAGGGCAGCGGCAATATTCTCTGCTGTTTCGATCCGTCGTTTCGGCGTCCTTGCCGGGACACGCCCGCGTCGCTGCGGGGAGCCCAAGACGATCCTTCTTTTCAACCAATCGATTCGGCGTGCGCGAATCTTCACTTCTTCTGCTAGCGTCAGCAGAGTCGTACCAAAAAGTGCGCGGAAAGGCTCAAGTGCGAGCAGCGCGACTAAAGAGTGACGACGGAACCGACGGGCAGGAAACGTGTCGACTAGTCTGGCTGGCGAGCCAATTCAACCGGAGGGCTTTGACTATGAGATCACCACGTACTCCTCGCGGCCATGGTGCGCAGAGTGTCCTGGTTCATCTAGCCAGCGCGATGCGGTGCGTGCACAAAAACGAACGTGTGCGCAGCGGCCACGGCACACTTAACTGATATGCAGAAGGCCCCGCCGCAGATCAGCGTCGGATCCGGCAAGTAGTCGTAAGTAGTCGTAAGTAGCGGCGCCAGCTACCCTTGACCCACCCGAGCAGTTCCCCTAAGTTACCGAAGACTTTTTGGGCGCTGTAGCCAAGTGGCTAAGGCAGCGGATTGCAAATCCGCCACCGTGGGTTCGACTCCCACCAGCGCCTCTCATGAAAAAACGCCGGAATCCTCGGTAAATGTAAGGGTTCTGGCGTTTTTCGTGCGCTCGGCGGCCGATTGCCTAACTTACCAAGGTGGTCAGCAGTGGTCGCATTAGGCCTCCAAGTGCGCACAGGGTGATGGTCTGGCGATGGCGATCATGGGGACGATCTCCTTCAGTAGGTAGAGACCGCCCCAGCACGGAAGCGGTCGTGCTAAGGAATCACAACCGCTCCGCGACAGGCGAGAGCAGCGAGAGAGTGGGCAACTTGCTGGTCAGCTACGCGGGAACGGCACCACGCTAGGTGTTGGCGACGGGCAGCTGGGCGACTTCACGTCGACCGGACATGCTCGATCCATCAGCCAACCGCCGCGTGACGAACCGGACACACCGCAGTCGCACGGACCCCGAGGCCACGTTAGCCCAAAAGCGCGGCACTGCCCTCCAATTCAAGTATAAGGTGCATCAGACGATCGACGCCGAAAGCCGCGTCATACTCGACGCTGAAGTCACTATAGGCGGGCGGCACGACAACCAGCCGTATCTTGCCAACCCGCCGGTGGCCAAAAAGCGGTCGGCATAGCTTGAAACTGGCTTAGGGGAGTGTGAGAATACCAACGGTCAAAGTGGTTACTGTATCGCTGGATGTCACGGGGGTGGACCATGGATACCGATCTCGTCGACGCGCGCAGTGTGCCAATGAGCGAGAGTCGCTCGCGCGCTGCAACAGTGACGGGAACCAAAAGGCGCTTAATCGGCTGCGATGCGGTGGTGTGGCGCGCATTGCCCTGGCATCCGCGCGCTTGCATTTTGATCCTCACGGCCGGACTAAGTCTCGCGGAACTGGCCGCGACCTCAAGCGGGCAGATCTTCATATCCAACAACGACTTCGGAATACAAGGAGTGGGACCGCGGATCGGTGAGTACACGTTTACGGGAGCGACCGTCAACCCGCAACTTGTCGGCGGATATGCATCGGGTCTGAACGATCCCGAGGGGCTTGCCGAATCGGGCGGAGACGTGTTTGTCGCCAACTACACGGCCGGCACAATCGGGGAATATACGACGTTGGGCGCCACTGTGAACCCGGCGCTCGTTTCAGGACTCGTTGGTCCCCTGAACATCGCGGTCGACGGCGGTTACATCTATGTCATCAATGCGTTAGGAAATGTCGGCGAATACACGACCTCGGGTGCCGTAGTAAATCCGACGCTGCTCAAATTCGCCGGGAACGACCCGGTAGGAATTGCCGCGTATGGCGGCAATCTGTATACCAACGACTTGCTCAATCATACGGTCAGCGAGTACACATCAGCAGGTGTGCCTGTCAATACGTCGCTGATAACGGGAATCTTTGGGTACGCGATTGCTGTGGCGAACGGAAATATTTTCGTCGCGAACTCGGCCACGACAGTCGGTGAATACACATTGTCCGGGGCAGTTGTGAACGCGTCGCTGATCAGCGGCGTTCTTACTCCGCCGTCTATCGCAGTGCTCGGCAACGACGTTTTTGTCATGAGCGACACAAACAACTATTACGGCATTGTCGGCGAATACACCACCGCTGGCGCGACGGTGAACGCCTCGTTGATCTCGAATTTTTATTTGGGTCATGGTGCAGGGATGACCGTGGTGGCGCCGTTTGCCGGCGACGTTAATTACGACGGAATCGTCAACGGACTGGATATCAATTCGATTGCCAACCACTGGCTGCAAACCGGCCCTAATACGGCCGACGCCAACTTTGACGGCATCGTTAACGGGCTGGACGTGGCGCTCGTCGCCGGCAACTGGCTGAGCACGATCGCCGGTGGAGTTAGCGGCGGGACCGCCGTTCCCGAGCCGTCAACTCTCATACTGAGTGCGCTCGGCGGCCTCGCATTGGCAGCGCGCCGACGACACCTCGCTTGGCGTATGGCCCCCTAAAGCGCCTATCAACCCAGTACGGTCGGTACGGCTATCGGCGTATTACTGCGCTGCTTCAGCGGGAACGGTGGCGTGTGAACCACAAGCGTGTCGAGCGACTGTGGCGACTGGAGGGCCTTAACGTGCCCAAACGGCAGCCGAAACGACGACAGGCAGTATGGGTGGGGCCGACCGGCGACGAAGCGCTCGGCAACATGGATCTTGCTGCAACGGCGGAGTCATGACAGAGCCCTCCCGCGAAATCACCATGCTCACGACGCGAAGCGGCATCCGCTTTGGTATCCTAGGTGAGAAGCGCACTGCTCCTGCTCCGACATTACTTATCCTGGCAAACTCGACGGCCGGGACGTTGGGCGATCCCTATTTTCTGCAGGCCGGCAGGCTGCTCTCTCCGCAAGGCTACTTGTGCGTTTCCCTGGATCTGCCGTGTCATGGTGAGCAGCAACGCGACGGAGAGCCAGAGGGCCTGCGAGGCTGGCGTCATCGGTTCGACGTTGGCGAGCCGTTCCTCGCCGAGTTCGTCGCCCGCGCAAGCGAAGTGCTCGAACATCTGGTGCAGGAGCACTACACCCAACCGGCAAAAATCGCTGTGACGGCCACATCACGCGGAGGTTTTGCGGCCTTGCACCTGATGGCGTCCAACGCGCGCATCAAGTGCGCCGCACTCATATGCCCAGTGACCAATCTGGCGGCGCTGGAAGAGTTTCACACCGTCCGGGAGTCTAAGCAAGCTGCGGCGCTATCAATGCTTAACGCCATGAATCTGGCCGATACATTGGCAGGCCGCCCGCTGTGGATCGTCATTGGCGATCGGGACGAGCGTGTTGATACGGACCAGACGATAGCGCTCGCGCGCAAACTGTCCGCCAGTGCACACACGCAGCAGCGCGCATCGCAGGTCGAGTTGCACGTACTATCCGAACCCCGCGGTCACACCACACCTGCTGGGGCCGTAGAAGCGAGCGCCACGTGGATCGAGCAACAGATGAACGTCGACGATCACCATACCCCAATGCCCCGGCAGACCAACTAGGTTACCCCCATCCGGGCGAAAGTGACCGTTGCGCGCTGCGTTTTAGCTTCACTCCCCAGGCGATTGGCTCGCGGATTCGCGCGGCTTAAATGATGACCTCTCATGGCGAGGGTATACTACCCTCTATGCCTAATGATGTCTGCACACGACTCCGGAACGTTCGGCGAGTTGAAAAACTGCCGATGGGGCGTGGCAATCGCATGGGATCGAGATTCATAAATAGCTCCCGATTGCCATGCAGCGCGAAGAACGTAACCGTCATGGGAACGAGAGCCGCTGCGCGGTGGCCGACCGTCGATGCGCAACAAGCCGACTGCCTATCCGCGATGAACCCAAAATCGGCTCGCCAGCGGCCACACTCCTGCTTTGCGCGAGCTTGTTTGCTTGCGTCTACTCTCACCGTTGTGCTGACAGCGGGCGCCATGTTCGCTGCCGACAGTGCGCCTGTTCCGCAAATACAGTTCAACCGAGATGTCCGGCCAATCCTTTCTGACAAATGCTTTCACTGTCACGGTCCAGACGCCAAAAAGCGCGAAGCCGACCTTCGGCTCGACGTGCGCGATGTGGCCGTAACAGCCGGCGCAATTGTTCCACACAAGCCGGATGAAAGTGCGCTCTTGCGACGCATTACAAGCAGTGACGACGACGAGCGCATGCCTCCCAACGCGGCCAAGCTCGAACGGCTCACGGAGCCCGAGGTGCAAACCCTACGTCGTTGGATCGAACAAGGGGCAGAATATGAAAACCATTGGAGCTTTATTCCGCTACAAGCTGTCGCTGTGCCAGGCACAGGCGAGGCAAGCCCGATCGATTCTCTGATCAACGTTAGCCTCGCGAAGCGCGGCGTTGCACAGCAACCGGAAGCCGACCGCCACACACTCATTCGGCGTTTGAGCTTCGATCTGACGGGACTGCCCCCTTCGCCGCAGGAGATCATAGCCTTTGTCAACGACAAGGAGCCCGCTGCCTACGAGCGATTGGTAGACCGACTGCTCGCCTCTGAGCATTACGGCGAGCGCATGGCGGTCGATTGGCTAGACACGGCCCGTTACGCCGATAGCTACGGCTTCCAAGTCGATCGCGAGCGCGAAGTGTGGCCGTGGCGCGACTGGGTCGTGCGTGCCTTCAACGCCAACATGCCACTGGATCAGTTCATCGTCTGGCAACTTGCCGGCGACCTGTTGCCCGCGGCTACCGACGAGCAGATTCTTGCCACGGCCTTCAACCGATTGCACCAGCAAGAGTCGGAGGGGGGGAGCGTCGAAGAGGAGTATCGCGTCGAGTACGTCTGCGACCGCGTGCAAACATTTGCCACGACGTTTCTCGGGCTCACCTTCGAATGCGCGCGCTGCCACGATCACAAGTATGACCCGATAACACAGCGCGAGTACTATCAGTTTTTCTCGCTGTTTCAGAACATCGACGAAGCGGGCGTCTACTCCTATTTCACGCCATCGATTCCAACGCCGACGCTCTTGCTGTCAGACGCCACGGCCAAGGAACGTCTGGCATCCCTCGAGGCTCAGGTCGCCGAGCAAGTTTCAAAATTGCGCACCCTGCGCGATTCGCGCCGTGAGTTCTTCGCCCACTGGCTGGCGGATTCTGGCCGACAAATCGGCGACCCCGTCAAACCAAACTCGGCCGATACTTCTTCGGCGACCTTTGCTTGGGGAGAGATTGCACGGTTCGACTTCGAGATGCTCGACAAGGACAAACTCGCCAACACGGTCGAGGCTGGCAAACCGGCCGTGCTGAAGGGGGATAACAAGCTCGTTCCTGGCCGGCATGGGCAGGCGGCGCAGTTCACAGGGGATGATCCGATCGATCTCCCCTCGGGGAATTTCGCACGCCACGAACCATTTTCAGTGTCGCTGTGGATGCAGACTCCGGATTTTAAGGACCGGGCCGTGGTATTTCACCGCTCGCGCGCCTGGACCGATTCCGGTAGCCGTGGCTACGAATTACTGATCGAAGCCGGCCGCTTGAAATGGTCGCTGATCCACTTCTGGCCTGGCAATGCTATCTCGATTGTCGCCGTCGATCCCTTGCCGCTCAAAGAGTGGGTACACGTTACGGTCGTGTCGGATGGCAGCAGTCGCGCTGCGGGATTGCGGATGTTCGTCAATGGCATCCCCGCCAAGGTCGTGATCGTCAAAGACAATTTGCACAAAGAAATCACCGGCGGGGGGGGCGATAACATCGCGCTCGGCGAGCGTTTCCGCGATCGCGGATTCAAGGGTGGACTCATCGACGAGTTCCGCGTCTTCTCGCGCGAGCTGTCTGCGCTCGAGGCACTCGAGCCGTTCGACGCAGCGGCCGGGAAAGCCATCTTGGTCAAGCCCAGCGCGATGCTCACCGAGGACGAGCGAGAACTCCTATTTGACTACTACCTCGCATCCCGCGATGAACCGTGGCGAGGTCAGCTAGACGCACTACGGGCGGCGCGCGGTGAGCTAACGAAGTTCGCCGACGGCATCAAAGAAATTATGGTGATGCGAGAGTTGCCGGAACCGAAGAGCGCATATGTGCTATTTCGTGGCGAGTATGCCGAACGACGCGATGAAGTAGCAGCCGGCACGCCGGCCGCGCTGCTGCCCCTGCTGCCCGAGGCGCCGCGCAATCGGCTGGGGCTCGCCCAGTGGTTGACCGATCGACGTCACCCGCTCACGGCGCGCGTCGTGGTCAATCGCGTCTGGCAGTCACTGTTTGGCAGAGGACTAGTGGCAACAGCCGAGAATTTCGGCAGCCAGGGATCGCGGGCTCTTTATCCGGAAGTGCTGGACTTGTTATCGCTGCGGCTAATCGATGGCGGCTGGAATATGAAGGAACTAATAAAGTCGATCGTCACAAGTCACACATATCGGCAACAGAGTTTTGCTGATGCAAGGTTGATGGCGGACGATCCCGACAATGAGCTGCTAGGGCGCGGCCCGCGGCTCCGCTTGCCAGCCGAAATGATTCGCGACAATGCGCTGGCAGCCGCCGGCCTGCTCAAACGTCAGCTCGGCGGAGCGCCAGTAAATCCGTATGAGATGAGCGAGTCGTTCAAGCCCGTGCAGGCGAGCGAAGGCGACGGCGTTTACCGACGCAGCCTCTATACAAACTGGCGCCGCACCGGCCCGCCGCCCGCCTTGGTCGCCTTCGACGCGCCCCGGCGTGCGGTGTGCATCGCCAAGCGCGACAGGACCGATACACCGCTGCAAGCTTTGATTCTGCTAAATGGCGTGCAATTCGTAGAGGCGGCCCACGTGCTGGGGGAATCGCTCTATCGCGATTCCCAGGGGAACGTACCGCTGATGATCGAACAAGGTTTTCTGCGCTGCTTGAGCCGCCTACCCGACGAACGTGAAGTCCAAATCCTGGTCCGGCTCTATCAAGAACAGCTCGAACACTTCACGGCGCATCAGGCCGACGCCGAGCAACTGCTCAAGATCGGCAAGGCTCCGCATGACGCTATGATCCCGGTTGCCGCTGCCGCGGCCGCCACTGTACTTTCGCAGACGTTGCTTAACCATGATGAATGCGTTGTGAAGCGATAAAAGTGCTCCACAAACGTTTTGGTATTGGCTTCCATCACACTCGCTCCTCGAAAAGAATATGACCGCGACGCCTGCTACCGTGATCAATCGCCGTGAGCTGCTCAAAGGGGGACTCGGTTTAGGGGGGATTGCCCTGGCTGACCTGCTGACGCAGGGCAAGGCACAGGCCGGTCCGCTCGATCGCGGTGCGCTAGGAGAACCGCATTTCCCTCCCAAGGTTCGCCGGATCATTTATCTGTTCATGTCCGGCGCGCCGTCGCAACTCGACCTCCTGGATTACAAGCCACTCTTGAACCAGCGACAAGGCGAGCAGCTCCCCGATTCGGTGCGCGGCGGACAACGGCTGACCGGCATGTCGGGCAATCAATCCTCGATACCGCTGGTAGGCTCGCCGTTCAAGTTTCAACAGCATGGCGCAGGGGGCGCCTGGTTCAGCGAGTTGCTGCCGCACACGGCTTCGATCGCCGACGATTTGTGCATCGTGCGCTCGATGTTCACCGAAGCGATCAACCACGGCCCCGGCGTCACCTTCCTGCAGACCGGATCACAAATCGCCGGTCGACCAAGTATGGGCGCCTGGCTGAGCTACGGACTGGGACAAGAGAACGCCAATTTGCCGTCGTTCGTCGTGCTGGTCACCAAAGACAAAGGGGGACAGGCGCTAGGAACTCACCTGTGGGGGAGTGGGTTTCTGCCGACACGGCATCAGGGTGTCTTGTTCCGTGCCGCCAAGGATCCGGTGCTATATCTCGACAATCCGGCCGGCGTTAATACCGACAGCCGGCGTTTGATGCTCGATCGACTGCGCGAACTGCATCAGCACCAACTCGAAACGACCCCTGATACCGAAATTCAGAATCGGATCGACCACTACGAGATGGCATTCGCGATGCAATCAAGTATTCCCGAAGTGGTCGACATCGCAGCCGAGCCGCAGGCGGTGCTCGACTCGTATGGGCCCGACGTAAAGACTCCCGGCACATTCGCCGCCAATTGTTTATTGGCCCGTCGCATGGCGGAGCGCGGAGTGCGGTTTATCCAGCTTTATCACCAGGACTGGGATCATCATGGTGGACTGCCGGAGGCGCTGCCGAAACTGTGCAAAGAGACAGACCAGCCGGCCGCCGCCCTGGTGCAGGACCTAAAACGCTGCGGTCTATTGGAAGACACGCTTGTGATCTGGGGTGGCGAGTTTGGTCGGACAAACTATTGCCAGGGGAAGATCCAAACGAATTTCGGCCGCGACCATCACCCGCGCTGTTTCAGCATGTGGCTGGCCGGCGGAGGCATCAAGCGCGGAACGGTCTACGGAGAAACCTGCGAGTTCGGCTACAACGTCGCGTCAGGCGGCCTGCATATTCACGATTTGCAGGCCACGGTCCTGCACTTGCTCGGCATCGACCATGAACGCTTGACTTACAAATTCCAAGGACGTCGCTATCGACTGACAGACGTCCACGGCAACGTCGTCCCCGGTATTCTGGCGTAGCAATTTGGTCGTAAAACCAGGATCGCGGCACCGGTTCGACAGCATCCAGATAGGCATGCAGGCTTGCGCACAATCCAACAAAAGGCACGGGGAGAATGACGCTTGAGTCGTCCCATTATCGTTGTTCTGGACGGTGCGACGTTGAACCCGGGCGACAATCCGTGGACCAAGTTGGAAGCAATTGGACAAGTGGTCGTCTACGACCGCTCGCCGCCATCGACGATTGCCATGCGGGCACGTGACGCGTCCGTGGTGGTGGTTAACAAGGTCAAGCTGTCGCGCGAGTTTTTTGAGCAGGCGCCCACAGTGCGCTTCGTCGCAGTCACTGCCACGGGCACGGATTGCGTCGACAGTGTCGCGGCACGAGAACGCGGGGTGCCGGTGGCGAACGTCCCCATTTATGGCACGGATTCCGTGGCGCAGTTCGTTTTCGCCCTGCTACTGAATGCTTGCCATCATGTCGACTTGCATAACCAGGCCGTTCACGACGGCGAATGGGGCCGCGCGGCGGATTTCTGCTTTTGGAAGACGCCGCTGCTGGAGTTAGCCGGACGGACGATCGGAATCGTTGGTTTCGGCCGCATCGGCCGGCGTGTGGGGGATCTGGCCCATGCATTTGGCATGTCGGTCCTGGCCCACAATCCACATCGCGGACCAGTCCCGAGCTACGAGCCGTTTGCCTGGGTTGAGCTGGAAGAACTCTTCGTGCGCTCGGATGTTATCAGTTTGCACTGTCCTGCGACGCCGCAGACCAGAGGCATCGTGAATCGCCAACTGCTCGGGCATGTGCGACCGCATGCTGTGTTGATTAACACGTCACGTGGCGATTTGATCGTCGAGGCCGATTTGGCTACCGCGCTCGATCGCGGCCAACTTGCAGCAGCCGCCGTCGATGTTGCATCGGCAGAGCCGATTCGGCCGGACAATCCCTTGCTCAAGGCCAAAAATTGCGTCATCACGCCCCACATTGCCTGGGCCACGCTTGCGGCTCGGCAGCGTTTAATGGCGGCCACCGTGCAGAACGTCGCCAACTTCCTGGCCGGCAATCCTACTAACGTGGTGAATCCGTGATGGCGGAATACGCCAGCGCCAACGCGCTAGACATCGAGCAGCCCGGCCAGTTGGAGATCTATTTGCGGTCTACAGGCCGTGTGCCGGCAAAAGACCACATTACCGTTCAGCGCCTTGCGGGGGGCGTTTCCAATCGTACGATGCTCGTCGCGTGCAATAGCGGACCGCGGTGGGTTATCAAGCAAGCGCTCGCTAAGCTGCGCGTTGCGGTCGATTGGTTTGCCGATCCGGTGCGCGTGCATCGCGAGGCGCTCGCCATGCGATGGTTGAATCAGGTTCTCCCAGCCGGCAGCGTGCCGGCGCTTGTCTTCGAAGACCCGGAGCAACATCTGCTGGCGATGGAGTGTGTGCCAGAACCCCACGATAACTGGAAGACGCTCCTGCTCGCGCAACCTATCGACAGCGAACACGTGCGTCAATTCGGCGCGTTGTTGGGCAATATCCATCGCCAAGGGTGTGTGGAGGGCGCCGCCGTGCCGTCTGAGTTGTCCGACAAATCGCTGTTCGAGGCACTCCGGCTGGAGCCTTACTACCGTTACACGGCTGAGCAAGTTCCCGAGGCCGGGAGCTTTCTCCGCGCGCTCGTCGAGCGCACGCGATCGAGGCATGACACATTCGTTCACGGTGATTTCAGCCCGAAGAATATCTTGGTCCATCACGGGCGGCTGGTTCTGCTCGACCACGAAGTAGCGCACGTGGGGGATCCTGCGTTTGACGTTGGCTTTGCGCTGGCGCACTTATTGAGTAAGGCACATTACCGCGTAGATCAGCGCGACGAGTTTGCGGTCGCCGCAGACTATTTCTGGCGCATTTATTGGCAAACGCGGGGAACGGTTCCTTGGCAGGAAGATTTGGCAGGCAGAGTTGTGCAGCATACCTTGGCCTGCCTACTATCGCGTGTTGAGGGGCGGTCGCCGCTGGAATATTTTCAAGACTCGCATCGGGCCCGACAGCGGCAGGCCGTTTTGGCACTGTTGACCAGACCGCCGCAGACCGTGTCGGACCTAATTCCTGCATTCTTAGAAAGGATATAAGTCCGGGTGACAATCCGACGCTTAACCGGTCTGGAGATTCTTGATAGCCGTGGTTGCCCCACGGTGCGCGCCACCTGCGAGCTTGCCGGCGGAGCCATTGGCATCGCCTCGGTTCCCAGCGGCGCATCGACCGGGGCAGCCGAGGCGGTCGAGTTGCGCGATGGCGACCCCGCGCGATACCGTGGCAAGGGCTGCCTGAAGGCAGTCGCGCACATCAATCGCGAATTAAATAGTGTCCTAGCCGGTCGAGACGGCCTGGCGACACAAGCCGACGTCGATCGCCTGCTTATCGACACCGACGGCACGCCCAACAAGGCGCGCCTAGGAGCAAATGCGATTCTGGCGGTTTCCGTAGCGTTTGCCCGGGCCAGCGCTGCGGAGAAGCGTCTGCCCCTTTATCAATACTTCGCGGACCTGGTGGGACAACCGCTCGCCAGAGCCCCCATTCTTACCATCAATCTGTTTAGCGGCGGCAAGCACGCGGGTTGGCAAGTGCCGATTCAGGACGTGCTCATCGTGCCGCGCTCGGCACAAACTATTGGCGAAGCATTGGTGATGTCCAGCGCCGTTTATCACGAGGCCGTCGAGCTGATTCGCCGCAAGTACGACATGCGCTGGCTCACGGCCGACGAAGGGGGATTGGCCCCTCCGGTCACAAGCGCGGAACAGTTGCTTGCCGATGCGGTCGAGTGCATTCGCTCTGCCGGCTTCGAGCCAGGGAAGGAGGTTGCCTTGGCGGTGGACGTCGCGTCCAGCCATTTTTATCGCGAGGGTAACTATCACCTGGGAACGCAGCCGTTTACGGCCGACGAGATGATCTCGCACCTGGTCGGTTGGGTTGACCAATTTCCCATCATCAGTATCGAAGACGGTTTGGCAGAAGAGGACTGGCAACATTGGCCGCAACTTGCCGCCGCCCTCGCAGGCAAGGCCCTCGTAATGGGCGACGATCTACTCTGCACCAATCCGCAACGAATCCGCCGGGCCATCGATACGCGCGCCTGTAATGCGCTATTGTTAAAGGTCAATCAGATCGGCACGCTCACCGAGGCTCTACAAGCCCACCAATTGGCCCGCTCAGCGGACTGGAGCGTAACACTTTCGGTACGTAGCGGCGACACCGAAGACGATTGGTTCGCGGACCTCGCCGTCGGTTTGTCGGCCGACTACAGCAAAGCCGGCTCGCTCACTCAATCCGAACGGCTGGCGAAATACAACAGACTACTAGCGATCGAAGCCGAGCGGACGGCGGGAAGCTTCGAGTAGTCCGCGAAATTTGACATCAACGCGGCTATGGGGCCTTTGGCGGCAGCTTGATGTTCTGGAATACAAAAGCCTCCGGGAATCGTGCCTTGATTTTGCTGACCTCACTCTCCGACCACGTTCCGGGTACAGCAATCAGGCCAAATGGTTCGTCTCCGAGCCATTTTCTCCAGAATGGAATGGTTGGTGTCGGTCTTGGCTCTCGCCACTCCGGCAAATGATCCGGTCCGTTCGGGACCTCGCTTTCAGGATAGGGCAGCGCCCATCCGCTTGAGCGGTCCTTACCTGCTTCTTTAATGAGTGCCACGTACGTTTTGCGGTCCCGCACAAACTTCACCTCTAGGCCGAGCACAAGGCAAATCGTTGTCACAACGACGAACATTGTCCCCAGACCGAACTGGAACCAGTGGCGGCGGGTGGGAGATGCTTCGCTCATGCTGCGATTGCACGCAGCGACGACGGCGATAGGCCAGCAATGCGCGGGCCACTTGCTTTGGCGGTTCGCGTAACTCATCTGGCGACGTGAACCCGCCCAACGATTCCCGCAAAAGTAAATCGCGGATACGTCTAGATTGTCAATCGCTATTGCTTGCCACAGACATTCCCCATCCCACCAGTGCACCGACAACCGTGCACAATGCCAAGAGCGATAGCCAAAGCAGCGGCATATCCGCGTCGATCGACTCGGGCTTAATCGGCTGTCCAGGCAGTCCGTCGGCAAGAAAGCGAACAATCGCTGAGCGAGCTTCGTGCCATCGAGCGAAAATGCCAAGGGCAGCTAGGGACCAGAACGTAACGGACGCAAAGAGAATCGCTGACGACCACGGCACCGGTAGCCGCGCCACGAACGCAGCCGTGCCCACCAGCAACAGCATATTGCCGAGTATCCCCGCGATCACGCTCAATCCGTCCGTACTATTGATGACGACAGACAGCGTTAACAAGTCGCACAGCAGGAACGCTGTCGATAAAACTGCTGCCCTTGGTCCCAATTGCCACCAGCTGATCGCGGCAACAATAGTGACGACAAGAATGATCGGCCCGATCACCCAACTTAGGAAGCCGATGAACTCTCCTGCATCCCCCACGCGCCGCACGGTCGCAGCGACCAAGGCAGCCAAAGTGACCACGGCAAACATCAGCCGAAGTGAAAATTGCAATCGCACCTTCCGCTGAAGTGAGGGAGGAAGGTGCGGGTGGGTGCTCATTGTTGCGCCTGCAGGATGCGCGCGAGGTTTGAGGCTTGCGCCATCGCATCACTTTTAGCCCGATTCGCGTGCTTCGCTCGTTAAACGCAAAGTGCATCGGCGGCTAGGCTGCACATCGCTCATGCCGCGATTGCACACAGCGGCGACGGCGATAGGCCAGCAATGCGAGTCCGCCGAGCGCGGCAAGGATGAGTGTCGACGGCTCGGGTACCGCGTGTAACGCAAACGCCATGTCCATGCCGAAGGCGCCAATACCCGCTGGGCCATCAGCGCCTGCCGTGTAGCTTAGTGCCACGGGTGGGCTTACCGGAAGCGTGCGAATCGGCAATCGTGTAGTTACGAGGCTGCCATGCCCATTGGTAATCTTGTTCCTGGAGAATAACACTCTGTGTGAAGCGGCGTGAGAAGTGGCGTACCCCACCACGTGATCGATGTCACGGTCGTAGGCGCCGAGAGCTCGAAGTCATCTGCCGCAATCGTGCTATTAGGTGTGCCAACCGATATGGAATCGCTCAGTGCACCTTGCCCAATATAGGGCGCGCCTGCCGGCGGATTATCCATCAGCGGTAACTGCTCGAATACGGGAACGTCACCTGAGGCCGACCGGAGCAATATCGTGCTGAGAAGTACCAGCGCTATGACAATTGGTCTCATGAGATGCTCCCTTCAGAAGAATCTGAGTCGCCGTGGATCGTTCGACCGCCCCCCGCATCCACATCAAGGGCGCCAGCGCGCGCCACCGACTCTCTGCCACATTATCGAGAAAGGATTGCGCGTTGAGTCTAGTGCCGCTAGCGAGGGTTAGCAACGAAAACTCGTTGGGATACGGGAATCGTCTATAGCCTGCAATTCCTGGACATTTTGCGAGGCCGGTTTGCGACTGAATAGTGACGAACCGCCGGCAAAGGCAGACACGGCGGGCGATCCGGGCCGGCGGCTATCGTCTCATAGCCGGCCACTAGCATCCGCACGGTTGGCTCCGTCTGCGTCATATGCGGCGTCAGAACCTCTCGAATGACCTCAGGCAACGTCATGTCGTCGAAGGCCATGGGCGCTTCGAAGACCTGCTGATCAGGGCGGGAGAATTAGCGCGTCCCTGTCCCAAGGTGCGCCGGTCGAACAGGAACGATTGCCGGCACGAGAGGGCAAGCACTCGCCCATGCCTACGCGGATAAGCTAGCTAGCGCGTCGGCGATACCCAGCCATAGCCCGCATCCGATTAGGAAAATCACGAAAAAAGAAAAAAACGCTTGTCAGGGCCGGCGTCGCACACTAAAAGTAGCATCAATACCGTCGTTGGTGCGGTGCTGGCGATATGGTGTGGGGAATCGTCTAAAAAGGGGCCTTGGCCAAGGGAATGAAAATGAAGATCAGACAGGCAAACTTCGGGCGTGGATTCGTTGCTTCGTTGGCGTTGGCTCTCATCATGGGCACTACGGCGCGGGCTGATGTTAACTGGGTGCTGCAACCCAGTAGCTCGCTCACCTTTGCCGCGCAGATTGGCACGTATACCAATAACCAGTTTTACGAACTCTACAACGCTGTCCCGCAAACGGACAATGGGACGCAACTGTTCAACGGGTTTACAAACGGCCTATCGACCACAATGGCCGGGACTTTGACTTCGGTTACTGACCCCGTAGTTGGCAATAACTTTCTGGCGTCGCTGAACTTTGGCGCTGCGGGAAACAAAAACGCCATCACCGCGGCCAATGCGCACGTCGTTGCCCAGAACAATGGCCTTTGGTTACCGAATCCCGTGACAGGTTCGACCATTCCGGGTACTTACGGGACACCGTCTCCTGCCAATCTCGGTGCCACTCTGCAGGCGAGCGGGATTTATCCGGGCGAAGTCCCAGATGCTGGACGTTTAGCAATCTCGAATCTTTACGGAACCTATGATTCGGCGGGCACGGCCATGCCGGTGGATGCGACCGGACACTTCAACGGAGCTTCTTTGGAAACGGTCGGCTCTTTGACCATCAGCTTGAATTACAACACTAATTACGTACAAGGTGCACTTTCGTTGCCGGACCCTGGTAGCGTCGGCAACGATCCTACGCTTGGTACCGTTGATAGCTTTATAGGTCGCGGCACAGGTGCCAATTCCTGGCAATACGTGCTGCACGTGTCGATCGCGGCCCAAGATAATTTGATTTCGGATCCATTCTGGGCTCAGCTTAGTATCAATGAGAACCTCACCGCGACAGCCAATCTCGCCAAGGGCGATGCCAATTTCGATGGGGTCGTGAACGGTCTGGATGTCAACATAATCGCCTCGCATTGGTTGCAGACCAACGCCAATAAGATTGGACCGGGCGACGTTACCGGTGATGGTGTCGTCAATGGCTTGGATATCAACGCTATTGCTGGCAACTGGCTGTCTACGACGCCGGCTCTGCCATCATCGGTGCTACCGCCCGTTTCCGCAGGCGGGGGATCAGGATCCAATGTCCCAGAGCCCAGCACCTGGGTTCTGATGGGTCTGGGCAGCGTTGGCATGTGGGTGTTGCGCCGTCGCGCGGCCCGGTAGCAAACCGTTCGCCAACTTCAACAGATAACCTCTCCAGGGGGCTTTTCCCCTGGAGAGGTTTTTTTATTTGGCGCATACGGGGTAACGCGCGCTCGTCGAAGACACAAGTTCAGCGTTTGGCAAACGCTCCCGCTCTCGGCCGTCCACCGCTCAAATCCGTCATGCCAACGATGTTCAGCACGGCCGCGGCGCGATTTTGGTAATCGCCGCCGACCATAATCTGACCGCATTCATTGTGCCGGGAGGCGATTGCGATAGGACGTCAACCAGCCGTCGATTTGCCCCGCCACATCCTGCGCACCTGCCGAGCGGGCCATTTTCATGGCTTCCTCGGCGGTTGCCACGGCATCCTTCGGCCGACCCGCTTTCGCGTAGGCCAGTGCCATGTTGAAGCGAATGCCGACATTGTTGGGCTCGAGCTGTGATGCCTGACCGAAGCAGGCGATTGCGTCTTCTAAGCGGTTGTCATTCAGGAGGGCGGCGCCCAGATTATCACGGGTGCCGGCGTCATTCGGTTGCCGAAGTACGGCCTTCTGCAGATACTCGATGGCGTCGCTCGTTTGCCCGGCGTTGAGCGAATTGACGCCCAGCAGGCGTTCCACGCCAGGCGCGTCCGGGTCAATTTGCAGCGCGATCTGCAATTGCTCGATCGCCTCTTGCGTTCGGCCCAGGGCAGATAGCGCCGCGCCCCATTGCTTATGGATACCGAGCGTCGCCGAGTCGGATTGCAGGTCGGCGGCGTGCTGCAAGGCTTGGATCGCCTCCTCATGCCGGCCGGCGCCTGTCAGGGCCGCGCCCAGGCTGGTCAGCACGAGCGCGTTGTCGGGCTGATGCATGGCGGTATCTTGCCAAAGTGTCACCAGATCGCGATAGGCAGACAGCCGACGCATGCTAACTACCCCAAACACGGCCGCCAGGACGCAAGCAGAAACAACGGTCAGGCGCGTCGTAGACCAAGTGTGCGCTGGTTGGTTGCCCTCGGTCGGATGGGCGTCCGGGGAAATCGCGTCAGTCACCTGGTCATCAACCAGGGTCTCGTCCGCCGGCGCCGTGTCTTCTGGCGCCTTGTCTTCCGGCACCGTGTCGTCCGGCACTGTGTCGTCCGGCACTGTGTCGGTGGGCCCCACTGCGCCCAGCCCGATTGCCCGCAGCCAATCGAGCAAGACGTATCCGCCTATGATTGCCAGGCATACCAGCCCGGCCAGCGGCAAGTACATCCGTCGTTCGGCCGCCATTTCGCTGGGGAGCGGAACCAGCAGGGTCGGCGATAGGATCAGCAATACCCAAGCGCCCAAAAAACCGGCAGCCATGTGCCGCCACAACAGCAGCGCCGTACCGCCCAGCATGAGCACCCCCAGCAAAACCCACGGCCAGGCCATGGCGAGGGTTCCGAGATAGGGCATCTCGTAATGAATCACCAGGGGCCACGGCCAGACGGCCAGCTTCAGATACATCCATAGAATCTTGGCCTGGGTAAGCCACCACACATAAGGGCCAAAGCCGACGTGGAATCCGGCCGAGGCCGAGCGAGGGCCTCCATAGTTGAGCGCGAGCAACAAGACCCAGCCGAGGCCGAGGCCAAGATACAAGGGCCAAGACCGGCGCAGCGCGTCTTTGAACGTCCCCGCGATAAAAGTGCGCTCGAACAAGAGCACGACCACCGGCGCCGTAACCATCACCTCTTTGCAAGCCATGCCAAGCGTGCAGGCGACTGTCGCAATTACAAGCCAACCGCGCTGTGTCCCCGCCGACGGCGCCAACCAATAGCGCAG
Source organism: Pirellulales bacterium (assembly GCA_036490175.1). Classification (NCBI taxonomy): domain Bacteria; kingdom Pseudomonadati; phylum Planctomycetota; class Planctomycetia; order Pirellulales; species Pirellulales bacterium. The sequence goes on from DASXEJ010000355.1 coordinate 52,674, forward strand.
GCTGGCATACAGAGTCGCCAGGTAGAAAAAGCCCATCATCAGTTCCGTGCGCTGCGAGACATACTCGACGGCGTCCGTCTGCAGAGGGTGAAGCTCCCACACCAGCGCCACCATCAACGACAAAGGACCCGCCGACTGTGCGAATCGACCTCCGAAAAAGTCCAATCGCAAGGCACGCCCGACGATCCCACACAGCAACAGCGCTGACAGGACATGCACCGCCAGATTAAAGGCGTGATAACCGCTTGGGTTGAGTCGTCCGACATAGTAATTGAGGGCCAACGACAGATTGACCAGCGGGCGACCGGCAGTGACCGAATCCTTCAACGGCGCCAGCGGCCCATTTGCGCCGTCCTCGCCCCATAACGGCCACAGCTGCGTGATCGAGGGATTTTGCACGACCGAGATTCGATCGTCGAAGACAAATGGCGCGCCCAGGGCCGTTCCATAGACGACCAATGCCGCGCCGCTGAGCAGCAATACCGTCGTTACGACAGCCTGCCGACTCGGTGCCATGCGGGGTGGGGTAGGCGTTTTTACCGTCGGACCCGCGGCCGGCTCAGCGTTTTGCCGATCATCCTCTGGGCTAACCATCAACGTGCTCCATTCGCATCGCGTTGGTGAATGAGTCGCCATTGCTGCGTGGCAGCGGTCGCGGACTATCGCAACGTTAGCGCCCTGGCTGCGCGGCTTTGTACTTGTTCAACCAGTTAGCGATATTGTGGGCCTGCTCGTCCAGCTTCTGCCGGCGCGAGAGTGCCAAGGCATGCTCTGCGATGGCGATGGCCTCGCCGCGTCGATTTGTCTGGGCGTAGGCCAGCGCCAGGTGTACGGCGTACTCGGCATTGTTATTGTCCAACCGCGTGGCCTGTTCGAAATGTTCGACTGCCTCGACCTGCCTATTAGACTTTGCCAATGCAACGCCTAGGTCGTTTTGATAACCCGCGTTGTCGGCAGCCAATTGCACTGCCAATTGATACTGCTTGATGGCCTCTGGCACGCGGCCGGCGATCATCAGCCCGTAGCCGAGCCGCTCGTGGACAGTCGCCAGAGTCGGTCCCATCTCGACGGCTTTCTCCAGGTGCTTTAGCGCCTCTTCAAGCTGGCCGGAGCCGAATCCGTCGCGCACGCCCAATTTCAAGTAGACGTGCCCCACATTGCACTGCATCAGTGGGTCGTTGGGATGCAGCTCGGCCGCCGTTTTATACAGTGTGTAGCTCTCATCGAACTTCGACTGCGCCTCGAGAAACGCCGCCAGATTGGAATAAGCCATCCAGGCCGTAGGATTCTGGGCGATCGTGTCCCTGTTGAGTGTTTCCTCGTCGAAAAATACCGTTGCCCGACTCATCGTAAGTAGCGACATAACCACCAGCAGCAATCCGCAAGCTGCTTGGCCTGCCGAGCGCAAATCCGGTCGCAGTCGCTTCCAGAAAATCGCTGCGCCGGCGGCCGTCAACGCCAGCAGGGCAATGCCCGCATGGTATTGAAAATGGTCGGCCACAAACGAGAAGCGAAAAGGATAGACGTTGACGAAGCCCAGCGCCGGCACCAGCACGCCGCCAAAGATCAGCGCAGCCGCGAGCGGCCCTCGCCCCAGCCGAGCGCGTGCCAGCCAGAGCATCACTAGCAGCGCTACGGCTCCTACCGGAAACAAATATTGCCACCAGCTGCCGGCGTCGATCGTCCACCGCGGATAGAAGAAGATCAATGGAGAGGGCCAGGCCAGCTTGCCGGCATAAAACCAGCAAATTCGACCGGCCATCAGTATTCTTTCCAGGAAGGAGAAATCCCAGTCCGCTCCCTGGGCGCCGACATGGGTCGCCTCCATGTGCATGGTCACATATCCCAGCCCTACTCCCAAGGCGAACATCGGCAGCAGCGGCAGAACGTCTCGCCAACGGATTAATTCGTTCTTCCACCACAGGATGACCAGCACTACGGCGGGCAACGTGCAAACCACGGTCTTGCTCAACAGCGCGGCGACAAACAGCCCGAAGGCCGCTATGTACCAGCGCCGTCGCACGGAATCCGTCAGCGGCGGGTCACTTGGTTCTTCGAGCGGCGCGAAGCGAAAGTAGCAACAGAGCGATGCGAGCGCCAGCGTCAGGCTGAGTACGTTCTTCCGCTCGGTGACCCAGGCTACGGATTCCACTTCGATCGGATGGACGCCGAACAGGGCCGCCGCCAACCACGCTCCGGGCACACGCAAGCGTACCAGCAGCCGCCACAACAGCACGGAACTGGCGGCGTGCAACAGCATGTTCTCCAGGTGATAACCCTTGGGCGAATCGCCCCATAGGTGATAGTCGACCCAAAACGTGCTGTGGACGAAAGGGTAGTACTGCGGCACGGCTCCAAATTCAAACCAGATCCGTCGCAGCCCGTCGAGACTGCTTAGCGTCGTATTGGCCGTGACATGGTAGTCGTCGTCCCAAATAAAGCGGTTGCCCAAGGTCGGGGCGTAGGCGACCACGACCATTGCCACGAGCGCCGCGCCAGCCCACAGCGAGGGTCCCTGCCACGCCGTTCCGCGCGACGCTATGTCCTGCCGCGGACGACGGGCGCGCCCTGCGGGCTGTGGGGATTGCGATTCGCTCCGAGAGGTCATAGGCCGCCTGAAAGTTGCGGCACTGCCGCGCAGAGAAAGTCGAGGATATATCGGAAACGGGGCTCGATGCCTCTTCGGCCGAAGTTTTCCACAGGCAGCGTCTGGAACCGGCCCAGGCTGGCGATAGGCGCAATTGTAACACGGACCCGGCTCGAATTGTCCCGTCGCAACCACCCGGCTACAATGCGTGGCGCTCTTGCCAAGCGCTGGTTTTTGATGCGTCAATCGTTCCCTCGCCCAGGATGCGTTGCATGCTCTTTACGGGGATGTCCAGGGCTGAAATCGGCCGGCCCATTTCGCGCCGCACCATGTTGCGGGTGGGCTCATTGGCGCTTGGCGGTTTCTCGCTGGCGGACTTGCTGCGCTGCCGGTCGCAAGCGCAGGAGACCAACCCCGTGCCTCACGACACGGCAGTGATCCAGGTTTTCATGGGGGGCGGTCCGAGCCATATCGATCTCTACGATCTGAAGCCGCACGCGCCAGCCGAGATTCGCGGCGAGTTCCGCCCGATTTCGACCAGCGTTCCAGGCATTCAAATCGGCGAGCACCTGCCGCACCTGGCCAGGGCTTTGCAGTACATTGCCCTGGTGCGTTCGGTCAGCCACAGCACGGCCAACCATCTGCCGGCGTCGCACTGGATGATGACCGGCCATCAGCCCCCCGACTCGACGACGGCCAACGTCAATCCTGCGCTCGGCGCCGTGGTGAGCAAGACGCGCGGCGAGAACGTGCGAGGCATGCCGGCCTATGTCAGCATTCCCCGTCGCCAACTGCTCGGCGGGGCGGCGTACCTGGGTCCGGCCTATAACCCCTTTACCAGTGGCATCGACCGGAACTCGGACAAAGCCGCCGTGCAGAACCTGGCGCTGCCGACAGGCATCGACGTCGATCGTCTGCACGACCGTCAGGGATTGCTTCGGCAATTCGATCGCCTCAGGGCCGAGGTCGACGCTGGTGGTGATTTTGCTGGTCTCGACAAGTTCTCGCGCGAAGCGATCGGCATGATCGCCAGCGGCCGCGCACGAGCAGCGTTCGATACCAGTCGCGAAAGCGAGTCGACGGTCGAGCGCTACGGGCGCAACTCGGCAGGGCAGGGGTGTCTGCTCGCGCGGCGGCTGGTCGAAGCGGGCGTGACATTCGTGACGGTTCTTTCTGGCGGCGAATGGGACACACACGTCGATAACTTTGGGACCCTTCGAGACAAATCGTTGCCCCCCGTGGATCGTGCCTTGGCGGCGCTCGTCAGCGACCTGGCCGAACGGGGGTTGGATCGCCGCGTGATGGTGCTCATAACCGGCGAATTCGGCCGCACCCCCGCGATCAACGTCCAAGCTGGCCGGGACCATTGGCCGGGCGCCTTTTCGGTGCTGTTTGCCGGCGGCGGGCTCCGTGTCGGCCAGGTCGTCGGCGCCACCGATAGCCGCGGCATGTACCCCATCACGCGTCCGTATTCGCCGGGCGACGTGCTGTCGACTGTGTACTCATTCCTGGGAATCGACACGAGTCAGGAATTCGTTGATCGCAGCGGCAGGCCGATTCGCATCTTGGGCGAAGGTCGGCCCATTGCCGAATTGTTGGCCTGATCGAGCACTGGGTTGCGTCGCGGCCGTTCGTCACCGTCCTCAATTCTCTGATTGCGACCAACAGACTACAGCCCGAGCAAGACGACGACAAACGCGAGCCCGAAAAGAGTCAGAGCCGCTACGAATCCGCACCAGCTCGCGAAGGCCAGCAAGGCTCCTCGCCAGTCCCCGAGCAAATTGCCGAAACCTGCCATAGCGAACCCAGGCGCCGCCAGCCACCATAACGCGCGAAGGTTGGATTCTGGCGGCAAGCTGAGCGGTACGGCCGCCAGGGCGAACCAGCCCGTCGAACTCAACATTTGCCGAAGATTGAAATGCAGCATCGCGTACATGGAGAGGTAACCGCGGACACGCGACTGTCGTTAACAATCGATTGTTCGGTACGAGCCGGTCCGACCGAAAACTGGGCAACGGATTGGTCGTCAGGTCGATATTGCATTTCCGTCTCGGCGTGCCCGCTTGATCATTTCCGCCGCGTCGCTCACAAAATCCTAATAGGGCGGTATTAGAATCCCCGGTTTGCCATGTTTCGCGACATCCGACTGCCTGCCCGGCGGCCTGCCGAACTCGACTCCCGCGCAGCAAAACCTGGCATCGCAGACAGATGTTTGCTTTCAGCGTTCCCAGAGATTCTTGCAGGAAAGTGCGGACTATGAATGACGCTTCCCGGTCGACGCAACAGTCACCCTTCCCGGACGATAATAGCGCCGCCGTGGGCATGCTTCCGACGGTCTTAAGAACGATTTTGTACGCGGCGCTTTTCTGTGCCATTGCCACGGCCGGATATGCCACGTTTCGCGCAACACAAGAGCAGGCGGCCTCGCGCGACTCGCAGGATCGGCTGGTCGCTTATCACGGTCTGACACAGACCACGGGCAAGCGTCTCGCGCCACCCTACAAAGACAAGGATGGCGATCTGCTGGCCGACGCTCCCAGCGACCCCCAGCAGTTGCTCGACCCCGATACTTTGGTCTTAGCGCACTACAAAGATGCAGACGCTGATACGCAATTAGTCGACTGGGATGCGTTGCAGGCCCACCTGGCGCAAGCGACTGGCAAAAAGGTCGTGACCCAGGAGTATCTCAACAGCGCTGACGACGTGGCCGCGATCAAGGCCAAGACGATTCAGGTGATCGCTTTGCACGCGGCGGATGCGCCGTATGTTGTGAATAATGCCGGCTTCGTCCCCTTCGCCGTGCTGGGTACGGAGGCCGGCGCCCACCATGGCAACCATCTCGATGTGGCGGCGGGACCCACTAGCGAGATCAAGACGCTGGCCGATCTGCGCGGACACACGCTGACCTGCACCGCCCCCGATTCGATCACCGGCTACCGGGCCGCGATCGCGGTGCTGGCCGAGCAGACCGGCATGCGGCCGGATGTCGACTATTTCATCAATTTCTCGCACGGCCAGAAGCGATCGGTGCTGGGATTGGCCGGCGGAGATTTTGAAGTCGCCGCGCTGTCCGACGACAAGGTGCATAGCCTGCTCGATAAAGGGAGCATCGACAAATCCGACTACCGAGTGATTTACGAGTCGGAAGTCATCCCGCGATTGACGATCGGCTACATTTGTGACCTGAATCCCGCCCTGACCGCAAAGATTGCGGCGGCCACGATCGACTTTGCGAACGAAGGGGGCGCCGACGAGGAATCGACGGGGAACCCGATGCGATTCTTTGCCAGCGACTACAAGCAGGACTTCGCGTTCGTCCGCAAAATCGACGACTCGTTCGACCCTCGCTTCCACAAGCGGCCCGTCATGATTCCGGTGCCGGAAGGGCAAGCGGGCACGGCTACGCCGGCCGAAAGTGCCGCGCCGGCCGATTCGTCGGCCCCGGCCGAGGCTCCGGTCGTCGAGTAATCCTCTCTCCAGCAGTTCGCCGCGTGGGTGGTCCCTGCCTAGCACGCTCGGCCGTCGCTGTTGACGTGCGCTTGGCACGGACTAGATTCAAACCATCGCCGCGGTGCCTGCCGACAAGCAATCTTAAGCTTTCGCAATCACCCGCCTACCATCCACTGCATCGATACACCGCGGAGGCTGCTACGTGATGGATCTTCGCTTTCCCTTCAACGATTCGGGCCGACTGAACCGGCGGGCCTTTGTCGCCGCCAGCGCTTCTTTGGCATCGGCCGCCTTGTGGTCGTCGCGGGCTCAGGGCGTTCTCCGGCAGAGCATTGCGTTCTCTGCCTATCCGTTTTCGTTGGGCGTTGCCTCGGGCGATCCCACGCCTGACGGGGTAGTGCTGTGGACTCGTTTGGCCCCAAAACCGCTGGCCGGCGGAGGCATGCCGGACGACGCGATCGAAGTCGCCTGGCAGGTAGCCGAAGACGAACAATTCAACAAAGTGGCCCGGCAGGGCACCACCGCGGCCACGCCCGAATGGGCCCATTCGGTGCACGTCGAGGTCGATGGCCTGCAACCGGGCCGATGGTACTGGTATCAGTTCAAAGCCGGCGGCGAGGTCAGCCCGAAGGGGCGCACGCGCACGATGCCGCCGCTGGAGGCAACGGCGCCGGCGTTGCGATTTGCATTTGCTTCGTGCCAACATTTCGAGGCGGGTTACTACACCGCCTACGAACACATGCTACGCGAGGATGTCGACTTGGTATTTCACCTAGGCGACTACATCTACGAAGGTGCGGCCCGCGACGACCGCGTGCGCAAGCACATAGGGGCCAAAGTCGCCACGCTCGACGACTATCGAAATCGCTATGCGCAATATCGTAGCGACCCAGCGCTATTGGCCATGCACGCCGCGGCACCGTGGGTTGTGACCTGGGATGACCATGAGGTCGAGAACAACTACGCCGGCCCGTTCCCCGAAGATGTCAAAGTCTCGCAAGCCGACTTCCTCAAGCGGCGCGCTTTGGGCTATCAGGCCTACTACGAGCACATGCCCTTGCGGCGCAGCTCGCTGCCGCAAGGGTCCGACATGCCGATCTATCGGCGGTTGCCCTATGGACAGCTGGCTAATTTCTATGTGCTGGACACACGCCAGTACCGCACGGACCAGCCTTGTGGCGACGGCCACAAACAACCGACCGAGGCCGTGTATGATCCGCAGGCGACCATTCTCGGTCAGGCGCAGCGCACCTGGTTACTCGACAGCTTGGGGACTTCGCAAGCCAAATGGAACGTGCTGGCCCAACAGGTAATGATCGCCCGCATCGACTACGCTGCGGGCGATCTCGAAGTGCTGGATATGGACAAATGGGCCGGCTACGAAACCGAACGCCGCCAGGTGCTAAAGTTCATGGCCGATCACAACGTGGCCAATCCCGTCGTCCTGACGGGCGACATCCACAGCAACTGGGCCTGCGACCTGCGCACCGATTTCGAGAAGTCTAACGCCAAGCCGGTAGGAGTGGAGTTTACCGGGACGTCGATCTCGTCTTCGGGCGACGGTACACAAAAGCCGCGCAGCCACGACACGCTATTGGCCGAAAACCCGTTTCTGAAGTTTTACAACGCCGAACGTGGCTACGTGCTTTGCCAGGTCTCTCCCGGCAAGTGGCAGGCCGACTACCGCGTGGTCGAATATGTGACGCGTCACGGAGCGCCGCTGGTGACGCGCGCCTCGTTCGTCGTGGAAGACGGCCAGCGGAGCATGGTGCCGGCATAGGCCGCTTGTGAGTCTACGCATGCCTGCACTGGTTTGACGCCCGCATTCTCGTGCGCGACGTGAACAGCCACTTCGCTAGTGGCGGACGTATGCCAGTCCGCGCGACGGCTGGTTCGAGATTCCGTGCTTGGTAATGCCCAGGATCAAGATCGTGAACTGGCTCAAGTCTTCCACGCGATTGGGCATGACCCACACATAGTGGTCGCAATAGTGCCCCACGAAGCAGGCGTCTCGGGGGACATCTTTTTTCCGTCCAACGCAGAACCAACCTACCGGTACTTCGATCTTGTCGCGGAGGCGTGCCAGCGGAGATCCTACGTACGGCAGGTCGCTGGGGACTTCCTCAGGCGCATTTTTGGCAACGTCAGATTCCCCGTCAGGCGGCGCGAGTTCCTCGGGCTCGGTATCGGAGGCATTGGCACGCGCGTTTGCGCTCGAAGATGATTCGGCGGCGCGCGGATTCGATTCGGCCGTGGCGAGCTGTGTTAGCAGCTGTGGATCAGGGAGCGGCGGCAGACCCACCGCTTGGCGATACACGTCCTGCAGCGTTTTGACAACCAGTGGGTCAGTCACGGCGTGGGCGCCCCATTGCTCGGTGACGCTGCGGACGGCTCGAATGCCCCGTGTGAAGCCCGGCGTGCCGCCCCATTGCACGCCGAATTCGGGCATGCCCCCCTCGTCGTTAACCTGCACAGTTCCATCATTGATGCGAATGTGCCACGGCAGGACGGCCGGGTTGTAAGTGAACATCGCAATGTTATCGAGCACCATCTGGTACTCGATGGTCATGACCGTGCTAGCTTGATGGACCATGCTGCGGCTCAGCTGCCGGTGCGTGCAGCCGGTAAGGAGCAATGCGGCAAGCAAAGTGCAGCTGGCTCGCATTGCGCGTTCCGCAGCCGATGTATTGGTGATTTGGGGTATTCGCGTGACTTACGGCAAATCCCGAGCGCAGCGCGGTAAAGCTTAACGGTTTCATCGACTTTAACGACCTGATGACTGCACACGGACTTGCCCTGCGTGATATCATTCAATAGAAGGCTCTCCCAGGGGCAATTGAGATAGTGAGCTCAATTGCAGTGAACGCGAAATTTTGCAGTGGAACCCTTAAATTCAAGGTTCCTCACAGCGCCGAGAATGCGGCGATCGTGGCCTTCAGGTCCGGCAAGTTGAACGACCTCTTGCCACCTGAGACCGCGGTGGCCGACGTGCGGACGGCACCGAATGAAAGTGGCTCGGCCGAGGTGACGATCATCGTGGAACTCAAGCACAAGCGTTGAGCCGCGAGTTACCGATGGGTCGTCTTAGCGGCGCGAAACGGTGTTACGATCCAGCTGCCGCGATGCAACAGCCGCGTTCAAGCGGCGGCAACTATTCCGCGCCTGCGAACAAGCCGATGGCGTTTTGCACCGCGTAGTCCCAATCTTCCCACGCCGTGCATACGTCGGCGACGCGTTCCTGCATCGGAACGTGCCAGCGGGCCATTGGCTCCATATGTTGCCGAATGTGCTCGTGGATCTCGTCAGCGGTTACGCTCGTCTCGGCCAGCGAATCCTGGAAAATCTGGAATAGCTGACTGCGAGCGGGCTCTTGCCGCCAGTGAAACGTATCGCCGCGCACGTCGCAGAACCGTAGGACGCGGTCGAGTATCTCTTGTTTGTGCATTGGTAAAACCTCCATGTACTTAGATGCCGGGGAGGACATTCCCGTCACCTGACCTGCGATCGTCTACCTAAATCCTAGCGTAGGTTCGGGGTTAGGCAAAGTCTTCTTGCCAGCATGCCGGTCAAAGTAGGGGTGTTATGTGGTTGGCAAAGCTACGGTTAACACTGCATGGAACTAAAGCCCATTTCGCTCGTTCGACTGCTTGCCGCGATGGTCCTAATGGGTCTCGGCGCGGCGGCTATCGCCTCGCTTGTCATCACAATCCCGTATTTCTTGGTGTTTGCCATTGCCTGTTTCTTCGCGGCCTGGGCCGTTGTGCGTCATGGCGGAGAGGGCCTGTTTTTAGTGTTCGGTTGGTCGCTTGCTGCCGAGACCGCTGTGGCCGTCCTAATGGCGATCACGGGGTGGATGTAGCCGAGATCTGCCGCCCGCGGCGCCTTAACCTGCGGCGCGTCCTAGCTGCCGCTTCAGCTTGGGAAAAAGCTGCAGCGCATTGTCACGCATCACTTGCCGGCCGATCCGCACGGCATGCTCCTCGCGCAGTTCGCCGCGCTCGACTTTTTCGGCCAGCGCCTCGGCCAGGCATTGCCGCGTAAATTCCGTCGCGGCATAGATTCCCTCGGCGTGCGCGGTGTCGGCGCCCCACATGATCCGGTCCGATGGCATCGCTTCCAGCCATTCTTGATACGCCCGCTTGGCCATCGTGTAGCTCAGGGTGGGGAGCCAACAGGAATCGATCCACACGTTGCGGCATTTCATGCCGATCACGGCCGTTTCGCCGACCCACGGATAACCGCCGTGAAAGAGGATGAATTTCGTTTGCGGATTGGCCTGGATCACGTCAACCAGAAGGAGCGGATTCGAGCCCTGAATCCGCGCCTGGCCGGTATGAATCTGAAAGGGGAGTTCGTATTTCGCGCTGAGCTTGGCGATGTGCCAGAACATGAAATCCTCGAACGCCTTCAACTGATCCGGCGCAAGCTCGGCAGCTTTCTTGCCAAAAAACGCCTCGGCGCGTTCTTGCGGAACTTTCTGATAGTCGAGGGTTCGCTGGTATGCCTGGGTCGATTTCAAGCAGGCAGTATCGGCCGCCACGGCCTGGCGAAATATCTCGTCGACCGTGGCCAGATAGTCGTCAAATGTCGCGATCGGCTTGCCCAAACGCTCGGCGAATACATACGGACTGTCAAGCGGATTGGCAAACTGGCTGGCATGCGTGCCCCCGATCAATTGCGAAACGTTTAACACCGGTACGGCGAACTTGTAGGCGCGGGCGAATTGCAGCCTGGCCCAATACGGATCGATAAACATCAATTCGATGTTCGCGCGCCTGGTAATCACATCCAACAGCCACTTGTCGTCCTGATAGTTGGCGAAGATCTTGTCGTTCAGTTCCCGTGCCTGGGCATCGGTGATGGTATCGAAATCGACGCCGTAAAGATCGCGAAAGCCAGGGAGCAAATAGCGATAAAAGCTCGTCGCCCGAGCGTCTTGAAAGTCGTCGCGAGCGGTCGTCCACCAGGCTTCGAACGATTTGCCGGCCGGCCACGGCGACAAGCGATTGATTCCGGGGTAGTAGCTGCCCGCGAAGATACTGTGCAGCGTTATGCCCGTGCCGCGGTCGGTCTCGTCCTTGTTGGGCAACTGATCAAAGGGCCGTAGATGGTCGTGGGTGTCGATCGCCGGCACGGCGTCGATCGCCGACTTGATGCGCGCGTAGTGCGGCGTTTGCTTGATATCCGCGCCACAGGATCGAACCGGCTGAAAGAGCATCGGCGGCAAACAGGCAACTGCGGTCAGTAAACTTGCCAAGCGGGCGATCATCGTGCGTGACAAAAGGCCCTCCTTAAACTTCTCGAGTTGTGGCGTCGGGAATCGGCTAGCGCGAGCCGGCAGGGTTGCTCGTCGCATTCATCCGGCCGTCGCGGCTGAGCTTTCTTGCCTGGTCGGGTGGTTCGGGCTCGCGGCCTTGATCATGGGTCTCGTTGATCCATGCGTCTAGCGTCGCCCGCAAGCGCGCCAACGCTTCTTGAGTGGCAGACGAGCCGGCCAGATTATGAACCTCATACGGGTCGGACTGCACATCGTACAACTCTTCGGCCGGCATCGTCGGCTGGGCCAGAGCATCCTGCGCCGTTGTGAGCTTGCCGGCCGCGTGCAGCTCTTTGATCAGATTCCAAACCGGATAAGACTTCTCCTTGTATAGGTTCTGAGCCAGAAACGGTTGCTCCGGCGTGTAATTGCGAATGTATCGATAGCGGGCGTCGCGCACGGTGCGCAGGCGGAACACGGTTTCGTCGCAGCGATCGCGCGCGCCAAAAACGTATGTGCGGTCCGGATCGCGATGGTTGCCATAGAGGACCCGGCCTTCCATCGTTGCCGGCTTGTCAATGGCTGCCATGGCCAGCGTGGTGGCCGTGATGTCGATGGCCGCTACCAGCCGGTCATCGACCGTGCCCGCGTTGAAACCGGCCGGTGCGGGAAAGTTCTTGGGCCAACGAATCACCAGCGGGATGTGCAGCCCTTCGTCGTAGCAGAATTGTTTGCCGCGCACGTGACAGTGCCCATGGTCGCCAAAGAAGATCACCACGGTGTCGTTCGCCAGGCCATCCGTCTCAAGCTGGGCGAGTACGCGGCCGATTTTCCGGTCGGCTTCGCTGATCGCGTCCAGATATCCGGCCCAATCCGCGCGGGTGATCGGATGGTCTGGGTAGTAGGGCGGGACGACGACCTGCGCCGGATCGGCATGCGGCGGAGCCTGAAACGGGCGATGCGATTCCTGAAAATTCACCTGCGCGTAGAAAGGTTGATGATCGGCAAGCTCCTCCCAGCGGCTGCTGTCGAAGGGCTGTCCCTGGACGTGAAAGTTCCAGTCGTTTTTGGCCGTGCCTTGGAAACCGACTGCCGGCAGTAGCTGCTTTACATTGGCCGTAAAGTATCCGGCGTCGCGCAATCGTCGACTGATGATCTCAACACCGTCGGGCAAGCTGAATCCATCGTCACGGTGAGAGCGGTGATTGTGTGCGCCAATGGTCGTCTGGTACATGCCCGTGATAAAGGCCGAGCGGCTGGCCGAGCAGACCGGCGCCGTGCTGAAAGCGCGCGTAAAGCGCACGCCCTGGGCGGCCAGGCGATCGATGTGCGGAGTCTCGACCTGCGTCGTTCCGTAGCAGGCCAGCTCGGGCCCCATATCTTCGGTGATCAGCCACAGGATGTTCGGACGATCGCCGGCCCTGGACAGGGCCGGCACAGAAACAAGCGTCCCGGCAGCGACAATCGCAGCGCCGATTGCCAGCGAAAACCGAATTATCCCCGGAGTCGCACGGGACGCGATGCACAGCATGTCGCAACAGAACCCACTTGCAAGTTTGGATTGGGGAGCGGATTCGAGTATACCAGCCGAGAGGGCGCGCTTCCGGTATCGTGAGGATCGGACCGCGGCCTTATCTTGTCGGGCCTTGGGTTCCGCTGCTCGCTCGCCGACGCGTGCCGGGAAATCACGATCGGTCGGTGATTCGCACGGTTGTTCGAGCCAACCGTAGCACCCGGAAACATGCATATTTTAGAAGTCGCCTGAACGGTGAGGATCGCAGTAGCGCGATACCGCCAACGAGGAACCTGCCGATGAAATTACCTGAAATTGCCCGTGTTTCGTTGGCCCACCTGCCGACGCCGCTGGAGCATATGCCGCGCTTGTCGGCGTGTCTGGGCGGTCCGCAAATCTATATAAAGCGCGACGACCAGACCGGACTAGCGACCGGCGGAAACAAGGTCCGCAAGCTCGAGTTCCTGGTGGCCGACGCGCTCGCCCAGGGCTGCGATACCCTGGTAACAACCGGCGGCCTGCAATCGAATCACGCGCGGCAGACAGCGGCGGCCGCGGCGCGGCTGGGGATGTCTTGCGAGTTGCTTTTACCCCGGCTGGTCGACGGCCGTTCCGCGGAATACGAAACGTCGGGGAACGTGCTGTTGGACCAATTGTTCGGCGCGCGAGTGCGCATTTTGCCGCGCGAGGACTTTCGCAACGAGACTTTCGACGCGGCGCTCGCCCGCCTGAAACATGAGGGGCGCAAACCCTATTTCATTCCCATAGGCGGATCGACATCGTTGGGGGCCTTGGGCTACTTCCTGGCGGTGCAAGAATTACTCGAACAGGCGCGCGCCGCCGGGATCGATCCCACCGCAATCGTTGTTGCGACCGGCAGCGGGGGGACGCATGCCGGCATCGTCGCGGGCATGGCACTGACTGGGCACCGGGCTCAGGTGCAAGGAATCGCCGTTTCCGGCACGTCGGCCGACCGCGAGGCCCTGGTCGCGCGGCTGGCCGCCGGGGCGCTCGAACTGATCGACGGTACCGGCGATGGGCGAGCCGCATCCATTCATGATCGTGTCAGCGTGCTCGACCAATATGTCGGCACGGCATACGGCCAGCCCACGGAGAAAATGATCGAGGCCGTGCGGCTGGTCGCGCAACAGGAGGGGATACTGCTCGATCCGGTATATACGGGCAAGGCCATGGCGGGGTTGATCGATCTGGTGCGGCGCGGCCGATTCACGGCGGACGACAAGGTCGTTTTTTGGCACACCGGCGGCATGCCGGCATTGTTTGCGTACCGCGAGCTGTTTTGATTAACAGGGCGGCACTACGCGGGCCATTTTTGCCCGTGCGATTGTTTTGAGTGATGAGGCTCGAATAATCCGCCGCCGCGAGCGAATCGAATTGAATACATGTTTGGTCGAAAAGGCTACGCATGATCGCGCCGCACTCGATGGCGCGTGCCGGTCACCGAGCGAGTAGAGGTGCGAATGCGGGACAACGAGGCCAGCCGCACGGCCCAGTACATGGCGCTCTTCCGTGCGCTCGAATCGGTGCAGCCTGACGGCCAGCGACTATTTGCCGATGCCTTTGCGCGCGAGTTCCTAGGTCCTGGACTGCGGCGCGTCGTCGATTTTGCAAGTGTTCCGCTTTTCGGTCGGACGATTCCCTGGATCATCGACCGGCGATGGCCGGGAGCTCGCACGTCGGGCGTGGCCCGCACTCGTCATATCGACGAGCAGTTGTCGCGCGCCTTGAACGGCGGAGCGCGGCAGGTCGTGATTTTGGGGGCCGGCTTTGATTGCCGGGCCTACCGAATTCCCGGCATCGAGCGAGCGCGGGTCTTCGAGGTCGATCATCCGGCTACCCAGCAGGCCAAGCGGCTGTGCCTAGAGCGGCTTCTGGGTGCCATGCCTGAACACGTCGAACTCGTGGGCATCGACTTTAATCGAGAATCGCTCGACCAGCGGCTCACAGCTGCCGGGCTGTCGCACGCTCGTCCGACCATGTGGATTTGGGAGGGTGTAACCAACTACCTTACTGCCGAGGCGGTGGATGGCACCATGCGTACTGTGCGCCGGATGGCGGATCGCAGCCGGCTGGTGTTCACGTACGTTCATCGCGACGTGCTGGCCGACAGCACAACTTTTCCCGCTGGGCGAGCGCTGCGGGCCACACTGGCCAAGGCCGGCGAAGAGTGGACATTTGGCTTCGATCCGGCAGAATTGCCGGCTTATTTAGCTGAGCGTGGGTTCCGACTGATCGAGGATCTGGGCTCGGTCGAATATCGCCAGAAATGGCTTCCGGCACGGCCGCGCCTGCTGCGCGGTTACGAGTTTTATCGCTTGGCCGTCGCCGACAGTGTGGCGTGAAGCCGTGGTTTGGGTCGAGCTGCGCGGTGCGATCGCAACCGTGGTGAATGGCACAGATGCTTGTGCGCCCGCTCGTATTCCTCTGTCGCGCCGCGGTGATCGTCGATAAAATCACCCGCGGGGAGTGGGACGGGGGATATCCGACAGGGCTTTCTAGCGCACGGAGTCACATGGACCGGTTACGCTTTGACGGATTTCTTGGCACCCGCGCGTCGTTGATGCTCGATGTCGTCTTTCTGGCGATGTTCTTCGTGCTGGTCGTTCTGGCAGTGAGCATCTACCTGGTGCGCAATCGGCAGCGCTATCTGTTGCACAAACGCATTCAATTGCTGCTGGGAATCGTGCTCTTGGTGACCGTCACGCTGTTCGAGGCCGACATGCGCCTGAACGGTTGGAAAGATCGGGCCGCGGCGTCGCGATATTACGGACCGATGGCCGAGCCGACCTGGCTGCTGTCGACGGTGTACAAGAAAATACTCGGCCGCGCCGAAGTGCCAGGGCTGGTCTTTACATCGCTCGGCATCCACCTGTTTTTTGCCGTGACGACCAGCCTGCTTTGGATCTGGGTGATCGTGCAAGCACTCCGACAATTCCCCAAGCCGCCGGCGCCCAATCAGCACAGCGCCAGCCACAAGGTCTGGGCCTGGACAGCAGCCATCGATATGGGCCTGACAGCTCTCACAGGCTGGATCTTTTACGTGCTGGCGTTCGTGGCATGAGCAATTTGCGGTGGCAGAAGCGGGACGAAGGTTTGAGTAAGCACGAATTACACGAATAAGGAAGCAACAAGACGTACTTATTCGCGGTTGAGCTTTGTCCCCGCATTTCGTGACTTACTTTTGCTCGTGCAGGCATTCGAACGATCACCGTGTTTGGCGCGTTCGCAGTGCTGCTACGGCTCAGGCCACCAACTGCACTGCTTTCAGCCGGCCGTCGTCCAGCTCGTATTGCTTTCTGAATCGGCGGGCCAGGTCCAGGCTGTGCGTGACCACGATCAGCATCGTCCCTTCCTGCTGTTGCATATCTAACAGCAGGTCGCCGATCACTGCGGCGCTTGTGCGGTCGAGATTGCCGGTCGGTTCGTCGGCAAGCACGAGCTTCGGGCGACGCAGTAGCGCACGGGCAACGGCGGCGCGCTGACGCTCGCCGCCCGATAGTTCGGCCGGGCGATGGTCCAGCCGCGCGCCCAGTCCTACGCGGACCAACAAATCGCGCGCACGGGCTATCAACTCATCCGTCACGCCGCCGGTGGCCAATGCCGGCACGAGCACGTTTTCTAAAACCGAGCATTGCGGCAGCAGGTGATGATCCTGAAAGACAAAGCCGATCTGCTCGTTGCGGAATGCGGCCAGTTGCGGCTCGGCGAACGTAAACGGATCGCGGCCTGCGAGCTTGACGGTGCCTGAACTCGGTCGATCGAGCGTCCCCACGATATACAGAAACGTGCTCTTGCCCGAACCGCTAGGGCCCACGATCACGGCATTCTCTCCCGCGCCCAGTTCGAGCGAGCACCCGCGCAAAACGACCAAGGGCTCGCTACGGGTGGCAAATTCGCGGGTGATATCGCTTACCATCAGGTCAGGCATGGGCACTCACAAAGTACTTGTCTAATGTCTTCGAGTATTCAAGCCTACGACTCATGTTGCCGTGATTGATTCACGGCGGTACCGCGCGGTTTATCTCTGTATCCTCGGCGTCCACTGTGACAAATGTCGTTTGTATCGCGAAAAACGATAGACACCGAGTAGTCAGAGGGCGACCGAGAGAAGAAGACATCATCGCCGCTACGCCATGGCTGGTCTAGGTGGCTTCGCCGGACAACTTAGCAATGATCCAAGCGGGAATCGCGATCGAGCGCGGCGGTGATTTCGGGTCCAAACGGCAGCACACCGCCGTTAGTTGCCCCTCGGCGATAGGGCGCTGCTCGTGCGAGAAGACAAAGCCGTAGGTAATGCTCTTTTCGCCGCGGCGGATGATGCGCATCTCAACGTCGATCACGTCCTCAAAGCGAACGGCGCCGCGATAATCGCAATGGGCGCTGACGCGCGGCCAACTGATCGCCCCTTCTTCGTCATGGGCGAATACGCTCAGGCCCAGGTGGCGAAGGAACTCGTGCTCGACTTGCTCCATGTAGTTGAAGAAAACCGAATAATGGGCAATGCCCGCGGCGTCGGTATCGCGGAATTCGACGCGGCGCGTCGTACGATACGCGATCGAACTGGGGGCCAAGTTCTCGGTCGGGCGTGTCACGCGCGGAGAGCCCTTTCCGCGACAGGCGCATCCACCAACCGTCGGTACAGATCTAAAGTTCTGCGGGCCATCAAATCGTCGGTGTAGCGCGCCTGAATCGCGGTTTGCCCTGCGCGACCGTGGTCAGTTGCGCGCTCGGGATCGAGAATCATTTCCTTGAGGGCCGCGGCCAGAGCGCGCGGGTTTTCTGGTTCGTGCAGCACTCCGCCACCGGTGTCCTCGATCAGTTCGGGGAACGTACCATGCGCGGGCAACACGACCGGCACGGCATTGGCCCATGCTTCGAGAATCGAAAGCCCTTTGCTCTCGCGATAAACCGTCGGCACGCTCATCACATCCAGCGATTGCAGAAACGCAATCTTGCCGGCGCGATCAAGCTCGCCAGCATAATGAAATCGATCGTGCAGACCGGCCGCCTTGAGCTTGCCTTGCAAGCGGTCCAGATAGGGGCGATCGCTCGCCCCCATATAACCGGCCGCGCGCAGCACGACCGGCGGCACGTCTTTGTCCTTGGCCAACAGCGTAAAAGCGTCGACCAAATGATGCAGCCCCTTGTCCTCGCAGATGCGGGCGAAATAGCCGATCACCAGTTCGCGCTGCGCGTCAGATCGTACGCGGGTGCCATGCCCTGCGAGCTTCAGCCCGTGCGGAATGACGTGAATTTTGTCCCGCTCGATCGCCGCGTAGTTGGCCATGTAGTCCGCATAATATTGATTCAGTGCTACGAACGCCGTAGCGTCGCGGGCCCTCTCTCGCAACACCTGGCGGGCTTGCTCATACCAGGGCGGAGTCAGCTTTTCTAAAAAGATGTCTTCGCCAGACAGGGTACATACGACCGGCACTTTTAGCTGACGACGGATCTCGTGCGCCATGCCCAGCAGCATGGCATTCGAGAGGTGTACCACGTCTGGACGCACTTCGGTGGCCAGCCAATGCACGAGTTTGTCGACCTCTTTCCGTTGGTTCCCCTCTTCGCCGCGCAACATCGAGACAGTGATATCCCCCAATTGCGTGGCGTCGGTACTCATGCCGCGGCTGGCGAGCCATTCGATCAGCCGCGGACGATCCCACAATCGGTCGATCGCCCAAGGCGTGTGGCGAAACAGCGACCATTTTTGTTGCAAATAGACGCTGATGCCGCCGAACATCACGCGCTTTTCACTGACGTCCTGCTCGTCGGTGCGGATCGGTGTGTAGGTAGGAACCAGCAGTGCATCTTCCCCCAGCGCCAATAGGGCCGCGGCCAGCGTGTTGTCATGCAGGCAACTGCCGCAAAACATGCCAGCGGCGCCGGCCGCGAGATAAACAATTCGCATGGTACACGCGAGGGCTGAAGGAACTGTGCGACACGTTAGGTCGAGATTGCACTACTCGTCACTTTTCACCGCGGTAACGATCTCTAACAACTCTACGGCGGGCTCGTCGTTGCATTCAATCATGGCCGTCCGTCCGTAGACGACGTCGCCTTCCGAAATGTCGAACAAGCGTGCCAACTCGGCGCCGGCGGTCACGCGCCATAACGAGGCCAATCGCACTCGCCGCAATACTTTGTTCCGGATCAGTACGCGGCCCAGCGGCGTATCCTCGGCCTCGATCTGCCTACGCACGGCAGGTTCGAGGTAGTCCAGGTTCACGCGCATGATGCCATATTGTACGACGCGGCCGTCGCTCTGGCGTGCGAGTAGGATCTTACGGGCGTAATGCGAAGGGGTCACCCGGCGGTCAAGCACCTGCACGTCGACGGCACTATCGTGGTAATGCTCGACGGTGACGGTCATGTGCTCGTCATGCGCGAGTAACGCAGCGTACGCGGCTGGCATGGTGGCCCGTTCTACTCGTTCGAAATGGCCCAAAAGTGGCGCCGAATCATAAAACAGCCGGATCAGCGTCGACAGATCAGGCGTGAGCGGTTGCGGGGAGTGTGTTTCAAGCACGGTTGTCGTCCTAGCGGGATAGGAAAGATTCCGTTTAGCAGGGCATTCCTTTGACGCGCGTATCCCGAAGCAGGGCAGGGAGTGGCGCGGTCACGTATATCGCACGCCCTGATGCTCCGGCTCGAAAAATGGCGGCAGCAGTGTGTCGACGCGCAACAAACCTTGTCGCGTAAGCGTGACGCGATCGCCGTCGAGCGAGAGCCATCCTTCGTCGACAAAGTGCTTCCACACATCGCTCCAGTGCTGGAGCACTTCGACGCCGAACTTGTTTCGGAAGTATCCGGCGTCGATGCGGCCGGTCTTTAGTTGCAGAATCAACTCGCGCACCAGCTGCTGGTGCGGCGTGATATGCAGCGCACGGGACAGCGGGAGCTCTCCCTTTTCCAGCGACGAAAGGTACGCCTCCCACTCGGGCAGGTTCTGATAGTGCACGCCCGAGATGTGGCCAAAGCTGGCTACACCGGTTGCCAACAGGTCGCTGCCGCGCCACAAGTTGTCGCGATAGCTGAAGTTCACCTTCGAGGCGTCGCGCACCAGCGTATACCCACTTGAAACCGAGTAGCCTGCAGCCCCCATTTCATCGTAGGCGTAGTCGACCCAGGCGCGCTTGGTGGGCCAGTCTGCCACCGGCGTCTCGACATGATTCCCCAGAATGTCTTGCGAGTAGACGGTGTTGAAGGGCAACTCCATCTGGTAGATCGTGACGCTATCGGGCGCCAGGTCGATCGTTCGTCTGATGCAATCCTTCCAGTTGTCCCACGTCTCGCCGACCATGCCGGCGATCAAGTCGATGTTCGTGTTGGGGAAATCGAGTTCCTGAATCCAGTCCCAACTCTTGTAAACTTCGCCCGAAAGATGGGCGCGGCCGTTCGATTCCAGCACGGCGTCCGAAAAATTCTCGATGCCCAGGCTCAGACGCGTGATGCCCAACTCTTTGAGCGTGACCAGCTTCTGTTGTGAAAGCGTGCCCGGCTCGCACTCGAAGGTGACTTCCTCCGCGCGGTCCCAGTTGATGTTGGCCCGCAAGCGATCCACTAGCGACGTGAGTTGCTTGGCGCTTAAGAACGAGGGTGTGCCGCCGCCGAAGTAGACAAAACGGAAGGGGCGGCCCCCCATCACCGGCAGGCGGCTTACTAATTCGATCTCACGCGCGAGCGCCGCGACATAACGCTCAACATCACTGGCGTTCTTGTCCGTGTAGACCCGGAAGTAACAGAACTTGCACCGCTTTCGGCAGAACGGTACGTGCAGGTATAGTCCCAAGGGGACGTCGGCCGGCGGCGCGTTCATTGCTGCGCGGGCGTCGACAAGACCTGCCGGCGTCCATTGCGAGAACGGCGGATAGTTGGCGACGAAGTAACTACCAACTTCGGTTTTGATGGTTTCGGTGGCCATGAGGGCTCTTGTATCGTGCCGTGGCTGTTGTTGTTTATTTCTCGCCCGGTCCGAAGCAAAACACATCGCCGTTGCCGCCTGCGACGACCATTCTGCCCGCGGCCACGGCGGGCGACCCTATAAAGTCGCCACCTGCTTCATATTCCCACACTTTCTCTCCCGAGGCCAGTTTGAGTCCGTAGACTCGGCCGTCGCCGGCCCCTACGAAGACCCGATCACCCACGATAACGGGTGAGGCATCGACTACTCTCTTGGT
Source organism: Pirellulales bacterium (assembly GCA_036490175.1). Classification (NCBI taxonomy): domain Bacteria; kingdom Pseudomonadati; phylum Planctomycetota; class Planctomycetia; order Pirellulales; species Pirellulales bacterium. Next base: position 73,679 of record DASXEJ010000355.1, read on the forward strand.
GGGAAAAATCCACGCTTCGTCTCCCGTCGTTGCGCGCAAACCGTGAATCATGCGATCGCGACCGCCAATGACGACCATGTCTTGCCCGACGGCTGGCGACGATTGATAAGGAGATTTTTTCTTGTCGTGCTCGTAAGTCCAGACGACTTTGGCCTGGCGCCAATTGACGCAGAAGACCCGGGCTCCTTGCGTGGCGAAGTAAACCATGTCCCCCACGGCTGCCGGCGTCACGCCCGTCGGGTCGCCGATTTCGACCTGAGCCACGCGCTGTCCGTTATCCAAGTCGATGATGTGCAGCACGCTGTCGCAGCCGGCCAGAAACACGCGGTTCTCGACGATGGTCGGCGAGCACTGGATCATGTTGTCGATCGAGTACTTCCAAGCTTCTTTGCCGGTTTTTGCATCGAGCGCGTAAAGGGTGCCGTTTTGCGATCCGATGATCACGTTGTTTTGATAGAAGTTCGCGCCGGCGTTGATTTCGGCGTCAGTCGACAGGCCCCACTTGGATTCGCCCGTTGCCGCATCAAGGCACACGAAGCGCCCTTCGGTATCGCCCACGTAGACCAGGCCATCACGCACGGCCGCCGGTGCACGGAATCCCAACTCGGAAAAGAAGCCCCACTTCTCTTCCCCGCTTTTCAGATCGAGCGCGTAGAAATATCCATTCAGGCCGCCGATATAAACAACGCCGTCGACGATCGCGGGCGTGGCCTCGAACATCCCGTCTTTGATCGATCGTTTCCAGATCAGAGTGGGCTCGGGCGGCAGAGTAGATGTTGCCACACCGTCGCTGGTGGCATTGCCGCGAAACACCGGCCAGGTGCTGTTGCCAGTCGATGGTGCATCTTGCTGATTTCCCGGCGCTTGCTGCTCGCCAAACTGTACCGAGGTCTCGACCGTGGCATTCGTCTTAGCTTCGCCCGAAGTCGTGGCTGCAGGCGGAGCCGCTTTGCCACAACCGAGAAAGCACAGTATCGCGACAAAAATGGGTGCCATGGCCACGCGTGCGTGGCCATGCCCTGTGCGCCATATACCGCGAAAACATGCCCACGGCGCTACCGCTTCGTGGGCATGGCACCTGACAGGTTGCTCGTTTAGTCGATACCGGAAACGTGTGCCGTTTAATATCGACATGCTTAATACGCGGCTCGGTAAAGTTCCAGAAGTTCCGTTTCGTTGACGGCGCGGGGATTGAATCCGCCGGTCCACTCGCGCGAGGCCAGGGAGGCCAAGTCCGGCAACCGTTCGCGCTCGACACCGCAATCCGCCAGCCGTACCGCCAGTCCGGCTTTCGTCACCAAGGCCACGATCGATTCGGCCAAATCCTCGGCGATCGCCGCCGGGCGCGGCTTGCCATTGACCGGCACGGACTCGACCAGCTCGCGATACCAGCGTCCCACCTCGGCTGCGTTGTAACGCACCACGTGCGGTAGCATCAGCGCGATGGCCTGCCCGTGCGGAATCTGATAGCGGGCCGTCAGCGGATTGGCCAAGGCGTGCGTCGCACCCAGCATCGAATTCTCGATTGCCAATCCGGCAAAGCACGCCCCCAGTTGCATGCCGCCGCGCGCGGCCAAATCGTCGGGCGTCTCCAGTACGCGGCTGAAGTTCTCGGACAGCAGCCGCCAGGCTTCACGGCTAAAGGCCGTCGAAACAGGATTGCGGCGCTTGGTGACGTACGTTTCCAGCGCGTGGGCGATCGCGTCGATACCAGTCAGTGCCGTAACGCGGCGCGGTTGCGTAACGGTGAGCTCAGGGTCCAATAGCGCCACGCGGCAGGTGGCTTTTTTGTCGCCGCAGGCCATTTTGACATGCGTCTTGGCGTCCGAGATCAGGGCAAAGGATTGCGTCTCGCTGCCGGTGCCGGCCGTGGTGGGCACGGCGATCATGGGGAGCATCTCGCGGGTCATCTTGCCCGTGCCCCAATAGTCCTGCATCTGGCCGCCGCCCGAGTAGAGGAAGTTGATCCCCTTGGCGCAATCCATCGAGCTGCCACCTCCCAGCCCGACGATCAATTCCGGCTCGTAACGGCGGGCGATTGTTAGGCCCGCATTGACGTGATCGGTGGTGGGGTTCTCTCCCACGTCGCTAAAGAGTTGCGTCTTGATGCCTGCTTCTTCGAGCGATGTGATGCCGCGCGCCGTATGGCCGGCGGCGATGATGCCGGGGTCGCTTACGACCAAAGCCCGGCGTGCGCCCAGCTCACTCGCCAACTGCCCCAGCGACGTCAAGCGGCCAGCGCCGAAGACGATGCGCGTTCGCGGCTGATAATCGAAGGAATCCATGCGGCGGGCAGCTGGGGAATGATGAACAGTTGAACGCAAAATGTTAAACGGTGACCGCCGGCTCGGGCGCCGGTCGATACACCACGGGTCATTTTGCCTTCGGCATTTTCCTCTACGCTTGTGCCGCGGCGGCTTCGCGCTCGACGCGGCGGACGGCTTCCGGAACCAGCTGGTAGGCTCGCGCGCGGAACAGAAACTCGACGATGTTCCCTTCGTGCGGTTGCAGCCAGTCGAGCTTGATGGTGGGAATCGGGCCAATATTCAACCGGTCGATGTGCACCGCATCGGTCAACTGACGCTGGAACGCCGGGTCTTCGGTGACAGCGCTGGCGACCAGCGTGGGGCCGATCGATTCGACCATTTTGTCCTGTGGGCATTTGACCACGGTCGTGAACGGGAACATGTACTCCTTTTTGGCGATCGCGCGCTCGGGCGAATCGCAGTGGACGACCGTCGGCCGCAAATACGCACAGCGTTCCAACTCGACCAGCCGTGGACCATACTTGCCGGTCGAATGCGTAACGCCCGACTCGCGCAGGTCCGCTTCGATTGCATTCCAGACCGCCGGCGCCACACCGGCTACGGTAAATGCCGCCAGGCCCGAGTTGGGGTCTTCCGGCGGCAGCGGTGCGATCGGACCGATGCGCTCGGCCAGGGCATCGGCGATTTCTTCCGTATGCCGCGAAGCCCAGATGCCAGAGCAGTTGATGCATCCTCGGCCGCTGTTGAGGTACACGCTGTCGGCCATGATGTCGATGTACTTTTCCCAATCATCGACCAGGTCATCGCCCAGCAGGATCTTGCTGAAACCGGGGCCGTGCGCTTGCACGCGCGGGTCACCCTTGTAGCGCTCGACCGTGGCCGTGCCACCGAAAATCATGCTGCGGGCACAATTGGCCAGCACCGAGGCCCCCACTTCAGGACCACCGGGATAGATCGAGATTGCTTCCCGCGGGATGCCCGCCTCGAAGAAGGCCGCCGCCATGCGGTACGGCGTCCACGGCTCTTGCGGCCCCGGCTTGAGCACCAGGCCGATTTGCATCGGAATGACGGGCATCCACAAGGTGTGTACGCCCGGCGAATTCGAGGGGAGCACCAACCCCACGGTTGGCGATTGCGCCTGGTAGCTTACGATCACGCCGCGCCCCTCGACACCGTATCCACGCGATAGGATCGAAAGATCCAAGCCCCGCGTCAGCGCGTCGAGCATGCGGTCCATGTTCGACAGCACGAAGTAATTCTTCTGCATGTTGGACCGGCACATGTGCTCGGGCAGGCCGGTCGAGGCGCT